>JAWVWU010000213.1:0-4788 GCA_033723595.1 Marinobacter sp.
GAGGATGGCATGCTCGTGCGGCAGGCGGTTATGGATGAACTGGATTGTGCCGGCGCCCATCAGGATACCGGCACTGACAATCAGTGCGGCGGCCCAGGTAGCGCCGGTCAGCGCTTCACCGCGGTGGAGTCCCGGAAGCAGCAGCGAGAAAAAGGTGGCCGCAAGCATGATTCCGGCCGCGGCGCTGAGCATACTGTCCTGCAATCGTTCCGAGACGCGGCGGGTCAGAAACACGCCGAGCGAGCCGATGCCCGTTGCGGCCCCGGCCGCCAGGCTGCCAAGGGTGCCCTGCCAGATCACATGCCAGTCGCTTACCATCTATCCTCCCGATCGCCGAGAATTGAGTGGCCATGATAGGCGTTCACTGAATGAATAACAGTGGGCGTCATTAATCGTAGCGATAGCCCGGGACTGCAAAAAAAAAGACCGATGCTGCGTGCATCGGTCTGGTGGCTGCGCCGGCGACCGAGCGCTGGCGCGGGGCCAGTCGCGGGCAGAAACTCAGGCGGTCAGCGGTGCGGACATCGGGTTCGCAAAGGCCGACTCGAGATCGTTGAAGCTGCCAATGTGACGCAGGTCGCCGGTCTTCATGGCCACCCTGACCAGCATCCGGCTGGATCGCCCGGTCTGCGGGAAGGCGCTGCGGCCGGCCTGCCAGTGCACCGTGACGCCATCCGGTGTGATCTGTTCCTGGAGCTGGCGTAACGTCTGATACATGGGGGCATGCTGGCTGTTCTCGGGGTCATTGATCACCACCATGAAGCCGCTGGCAGAATAGCGGGCCAGGTAAACCTTGCGACCCACGATGTCCTTCAGCCGGCTGGCGATCAGAACCAGGGTGTCATCACTGAGCGCTGATTCAATCGACCGGTAGTTTGCCATGTCCAGGTAGATGACGCCGAATGAGGTGTCAGTGCTCTCATGCTGGATAATCTGGTCAAGCAGGTGTTTCTCAAGGGCCGAGCGGTTGGGCAGGCCGGTCACGCTGTCCACGAACGCCAGCTCCCGCAACCGAGCTTCGGCGGCTTCTGCCTGCTGGACGGCGGCTTCACGTTTTTTATAATCCATCAGCGAGGCCAGCAGCACCATGGCAATCAGCAGCATGGTGGCCACGGCCAGCGGCAGCCCAAGCCAGTCGCCGGAAAGCAGGTTGGTGGGGTCCGGGCGCGCACCCACCGGGATGGTCACCGCTGCCATGCCGGTATAGTGCATACCACAGATGGCCGCGCCCATCACCAGTGACGCCACGATCTGCAACGCGGTGGCCTTTGACCCGGTACGGTCCTGGAGGTAGCGGCAGATGCCCAGGGCGGCGCCCGACGCTCCGATTGCAATGCCGATGGACACCACGAAAATCAGCGGATCATAGACAAGCTCCTTGCTCATCTGCATCGCATCCATGCCCAGGTAGTGCATGAGGGCGATGCCACCGCCCATCACCACGCTGGCCGTCGCCAGCTGAAGGCCATGGATGTTTTTCTTGCTGATCATATACAGCGCCAGTGCGGACGACAGCACCGCCGCAAACCATGAAATCACGGTGAGACCGAGGTCGTAGGTCATCGCGACCGGCATGATGTAGGCGCGCATGCCCACGAAGTGCATGACCCAGATACCGCTACCCATGGTCAGGGCGCCGAGGCAAAGCCAGAGCCGGTTTTTGGCGCCGGTGAGGGCGGCCAGTTGTGAGCCAAAGTAGAGGGCACTGTATGCGGCCAGAATCGCCACCAGGTACGACAGTGCGACGAGGGTCAGGTCGTAATGTCCGATCATTTATCGTTCTCCAAAAACAATCATTCAAGGCGTATTTTTTGTGACGGGTATCACGTTTCGAATCTGGCGATAAATACGGCGGTCGATTGAATTCGGAGGCGGGAAAATTGTGATAATTTGTAATGGAAATGACGATAAATTGTAAAATAATCAGGCGGGTGAGCGGCGCCCCGTCGATCATGGTGACGGGACGCTGATGGTTGCGGATCAGTGATTGGCGTGCGTGCTCTCGAAAATCCGGTCGGCGGAGGCGGCCACGAAGCCGGAATACAACTGACCATCTGACCGCGGGTACCGTCGCGCAAATTCGTAAAAGCAGCTCGGCACCGTGACGGTCCTGTCCCGGAATTGGCATGGTACGCGGTCCGCCATGGTCGACGACTGCTCGAGAAGCTCTTCTGGTGAGCCTTTGATTTCACCGCCGGCGGTGTTCACGGTAAACCCGCTGTCCTTCAGCACCTGATTCACCTCGGCCAGCGTCCTGAAGTTTTCCAGGTGATTGACGCTGACCGTGAAATGGTTGGCGCGATACCCCCAGGCGGCCACCCAGGCGGCGTATTCGCTTTCGTCGAGCAGTTGTCTGTAGGTGTCGTAGTCGACCTGCCAGTGGGGACCGGAGTAGAGAAATCCGTCGGCACTGACGTCGTCCGGTGACACCGCCGACACCAGGTCGCTGACGATTGCCTGCAGGGCGGGCGAACACTGCTCGACCAGTAACTCGGACACAAACACCTTGGGGGCGGTCGGATCGGGATGTTCGTAATGACGCGCGTAGAGCTTCTTGGCGTCGAAATGGTATTCACCACCCTCGGTGTAGCCCAGCGTCAGGAAGTGCTCTGCCAATCTGTCGAGGTTGACCGGCGCCAGATTAAAGGTACGCAGTGCAATGTGATCGTTGACCACCTCGCCGCCCTGAGTGCCCAGCAGAATACGATGGATATCGGTGGCAGATGGCGTTACCGCCAGATAGTTATCCCAGAGCTTCTGGAACAGGGCTGTTCTGTCGCTATGCATAATGTGGCTCCTTTACCGATCGGTTGTGAACCGGACTGGTGGCGCGGTTGGCGGTAACTGACGGTGCCCGCGCCCTTGTCGTGAGCTCAGTAAACCGCGCAGTGCCACCGTCACGCAAGCCCAGGGCCAGAGACAGGCTGGCAGGCACCAGTAGGCAGTTCTCGTCGGGCTGGTAAATCACCTGATTGCTGACCGTCGCGCGGAAGTCCCGGATGCTGGTGTTGGCCACCAATAAGGGGGCATCCGGCGTCAAGGGGGCATCCGGGGTCTGGCGCCGCTGGCGACCGGTGGATGCCTCAACAATGGCCACCCGACAGGGAGTCGAATCCGTCACCGAGCGGATCGATGACAGTTGTGCTTCAACCGTCGGCCCGGCATCGAACGGATCAACGTAGCCGCGGTAGCGAAACCCTTCCGCCTGCAGCAGCGCCAGGGCCGGTTCGGTCCGGGGGTGAACCCGGCCAATCACCGACCTTGCGCCATCACTGAACAGATGACAGAAAAGCGGATGCCTAGGCAAGCGTTCGGCAATCAAGGCGGCATGACCGGCGCCAACGTGGCTCGTCACCGTGGCGAAATCCAGGTCAATCAGGTGCTCCCGAAACCAGTCCCAGAAAGGTGACTGTCCCTGAGCGCTGGATACGCCTCGCATTTCCGCAATAACGGTGGAGGCGAATCGCTCGGGATGCTGCGCCATGAATAGAAAGCGCACCCGCGACAAGAGCTTGCCAGCGTGCATCCGGCGATATTGCGGTCGAAGGAAAAGCGTGCAGATTTCAGTACAGCCGGTGTAGTGATTGCACAGCGTCAGTGCACTGACCGGCCCGACCCGCCCCTGGCCCGGAAAAGGCACGGGGGCCTGGCTGCAGTGATAGTGGTAGAGCGGCCGGTTCAGACCCACCCGGGCCTCAATGCCGGTGGTGCCCATGATGGCGCCGGTCCGGGCATCTTCGAGGACGAACAGATAGCTTTCGTTACCGGGCGCGGCGACCGGGCGCCTGAAACTGGTTATGGCATGGTCGATTTTTGCGGCAAGCAGGTCCCGATCGGCGACCAGGGAGGTAAACCCGGGTCCCGCTTCCTCGGCGATCTGCAGCAGAGCGTCCAGGTCAGTCCGGGCAATGGGGCGAATGATCATGGCGCGGTCCTCCGGACGAAGCGTGGTATGAGTCGGAACGAGCCCGGGGTCAGCGGGCCGGATTGGGCATGATGCTCCTGATACAGTGTGAGACCGGCTAATGTTGAATTGAAGTGTTAATATGAGCGAATTATTTTAAATAATAATCAATATGACGAATTGGATGATCACTATGATAAGTCAGTCGGATCAAGCGCTGCTGTCGTTACTGCGTAACAACGCCCGGGCCAGCGTGTCCGATCTGGCGCGTACCCTCAATCTGTCCCGCTCCACCGTGCAGAATCGGATCGCCCGCCTCGAAGCCAGCGGGGTCATTCGTGGTTATTCCCTGGTGTTGGGCGGCGAGTACGCGGCCAATCAGGTGGAGGCCCACGTGTCGATCAAGGTGCACCAGAAACTCACCGCCCGAACCAACCGGGCTCTGGAGCAGATCTCGGCCGTGGCCCAGCTGTATGCGGTGAGCGGTGAGTACGACCTGCTGGCTATTGTCCAGGCCCAGTCGCTGGAGGCCTTGAGTGCGGTTCTCGACCAGATCGGTAACCTGGAGGGGGTGGAGCGGACCAATTCTGCGGTGGTGCTCGAGACCCGGTTCCGACGCTGAGAGCCACTCAGGGCGACGCGGCGCGACCACAATCAGGGCTCAGGGGGCGGTCGATTCACCCGTCAGTGCCCGGGTATTGGTGGGTCCGGCCTTGGAATTTGGAGCTTTAAAGCGCCATACTGAACGCCTTAGCACGAAAAGACATGACCAATGGAGACACGAGCATGAGCAACAAAGAGCTGCAGGCCCTCAAAGAGCGTTATGTCGCGGCTGGCGCAGCCAGCCCGAACGAACAGTTCGCCGATCACGCGACCAACGCCGA
>JAWVWU010000214.1:0-4785 GCA_033723595.1 Marinobacter sp.
CAGGCGCGCGAGTTGCTGGTTGGCCCTCTCCAGAGCCAGTCTGCCGGTGGCCATATCGGTGACGTCGTACACCATCAGGCAGATTTTCTCGATCGTGCCGCTGGGCCCTGACAGCGGGCTGATGGTCAGGTTCTGGAACATAAACTCTTCTGTGCCCGTGATTGGCCGGGTATTTCGGAAACGGAACAGATACGGCCGTTGTTCCCACGAGGTGAAGGTGCGTGTTTTGAGCATTACAACCGACTTGACCTTGCGCGTCAGCCACGCCCGGGGAAGGTCCGGAAAGACATCGAACAATGATTGATCGCGCATGCGGGACGCGGTTATGCCACTGTGATTCTCCATAAAGCCATTCCAGACCTGTACGCGATAGTCTAGATCCATAACGACCAGACCCACTTCCACCGATTCGAGCATGTCCACCAGCCAGTGGAAGGCATTGACGTCGTTTTCGTCCGCAGCCATGGGGGTCACTCCGCCAGGTAAAGAAGATTGTTCTCGAGGAAGGGAATGGAGTCCTCGGTGAGCAGCACCAGCAGGTCGCACTCGATGGCATAGTCCTCCACTGTGTAGTGAATCTCGATGGCTAACAGTTGCTCTGCATGCTGGCTGTGGTGATCGAGAAGATCGCTGATCTGGCGATGCTGACCCAGAACCGTGGGATGACTGAGCCCCAGTTTGAGATCGAGCTGGTCTCCGATTCCCTTCAGGAACGCACCAAACAGAATGCTGGACATGTCCATCAGAACTTCGACTTCAAGTGCCTCTGAGTTGGTGTCCGGATACTGCAGCAGACGCGCCATGTCATCGAAACTGGCGTCTGAAAAAAGCAGAAGCGCCTCGCCGGCGACGCCCGAGCCGGTGAAACCCTGACAGACAGCTGAATAGGTCTGCTCGCGGGCGGCGGACAGCGCCATGCTGAGCTCTGACCGCGCGATCATTGCCACGCGCGGTACCGGTAGCGTGATGAACGCGTCAAGCAATCTCGCCAGCAGATCGGCTGCCCGCCCCATGGCGACATTGGCCACTTCCTGGAGG
Organism: Marinobacter sp.; assembly: GCA_033723595.1. Classification (GTDB taxonomy): domain Bacteria; phylum Pseudomonadota; class Gammaproteobacteria; order Pseudomonadales; family Oleiphilaceae; genus Marinobacter. Next base: position 1,039 of record JAWVWU010000214.1, read on the forward strand.
TAATCATTCAGTTGCGGGGTAGAGACTGGCTCGGCCTTGATGCCGGTGTCCGCCATGAAATCAGAAGATCCATCAGCCGCTTCGCCAGGCTGATAGAGACCGTAATCCCGCAACAGGGTGGCAACCAGCGCACTGTCGGTCGGCTTCTTGATGAATTCGATGGCGCCCATCTGTTTGACCCGGGCGCGAGCTTGCGGCTGGATGTCGCCAGAGACGACAATGGTCATCACCGGCAAGTCCTCGCGCTGAATGATTTCCAGCACGCCATAGCCGTCCAGTTCCGGCATGTTCAGGTCAAGAAACAGAATTTCCCCCTCGCCGTTACGGAGCCGGGGCAGGGCGTCCAGCCCGTGCTCGGCATAGGAGACGACGATGTCCCAATCATCAGGCAGGGCTCTTGCCATCTGCTTGCGCGCCATTCCTGAGTCATCGCAAATCAGTACGCGGATAGACATGGTCGGTGGCAATCTCCTGCTGCCTGGCAAGTGGTGAATTAAAGGCCGGTCAGTCTGAGGTCGGTAACTGCTTCGCTTCTGCACATGCTATCACGTCAGTCTACCCGAGCCACGAAAATGGGCCTTACCCACAACCAAGCTATTGTTGGACCACTATAAACCGAGTGGCTGCTCACAGTTTCAGGGAGTTTTCGGCCCAGTTTGGCCCGATGTGACAGGCTTCACTCACTTGGCCCAAGTGCCTTGGGTATAGTGGCTTTTAAGCAAAGCCCGGTAAACAAGACACGTGCAATGCGGCTCCTGGCTGAGGATTCAAATCGACAGACAGCAACCGGGCGTCTGACAGAGCACCATAAAGCCAATTTCAGAGATGCACATGATGAGACAGTATGCGTACGGATGCGCTGCCCTCGCGTTTATCTGCCTGGGCTGCGCGCCCCAGGCCAAGGCAGAACTGAAAGCGATGACGGATCATGCCATGGGTGAAGTCACCGGGCAGGGCGTCATGGACATAGAAACCATTCCAGGCGTAGACCACCAATTCACGCGTGTTACCCTGGGCATGGACGTCGAGACGCGCGTCAATATCGACAGTGTCCAGATGGGTCAGATTGACGGCGGCAGTGATTTCGATGCGACCCAGGTCGCATTGGGCCACATCGCGCGCGATGGCGATGGCGTGCAGTACAATGGCAAGACGTACGCTGACGGTGAGGCTGTGCCGTTTGAGGCTGTTCAGCCTTATCTGGAGCTCGCCAAGGACCCCGTGGCAGACAGGCTTTCAGGCTTTCGAATGGGTTTCAGGCAGGCAAGGGGCTCGGTGTCGTCCGTGACCTCCAGTTTCAGCGGCAACATTGGTGTGCAGCTCGTTGATGATGCCGGTGTCGCTCACGACGCCACATTGTTCGATGCCGCCAGCCAGGCGACCAACAAGCGAGCCGGTTTTATCGGCATCAACGATGGCGCGGTTGCTGCGGACTGCAGTACCGGCACCAACTGTGCCCCGTTGAGCCACCTTCAGTCACTGATTGTTGGCTCCGATAACGGTGACGGCACCAGTGATTTCACCAGCGACTTTTTCATCGGTTTCCAGCGCGAGGGCGTTAACTGGCAGAGTCCGGACGGCTCGGGTGCGACCGTCAATGCGGGTCAGGGCGTATTCATCAATCTGCCCAGCAACATGAAGATCAACATGAGCCAGCTGGCCGGTCCCAATGGCGTTCCTCGCCTGCGGACACAGCAGGCCGATATGGGGACCAAACTGTTTTGAATGGTACACTCCTGCCCAACTGACCACAGACAGGCAGGAGCAACCCTTTGATCCGCTCATTCTTCTGGCACGACTACGAAACGTTCGGTGTGGACCCGGTTCACGACCGTCCCTCCCAGTTCGCCGGTGTGCGCACCGATGCGGATCTGAACATTATCGAAGACCCGCTGATTCTCTACTGCAAGCCATCGGATGATTACCTGCCGTCGCCGGAGGCCTGTCTGATTACCGGTATCACGCCGCAAACGGCGCTGCAGGAGGGTTACCCGGAAGCTGAATTTATCGGTCGCATCAACGAGGCCTTCAGCCAGCCCGGTACCTGTGTTGTCGGCTACAACAGCCTGCGTTTCGACGACGAGGTCACCCGCCACACCCTGTATCGAAACCTGCGTGACCCCTATGCCAGGGAGTGGCAGAACGGCAATTCCCGCTGGGATGTCATCGACATGGTCCGTCTTACGTACGCGCTACGGCCTGAGGGCATCAACTGGCCCCGCAAAGAGGACGGAACGCCCAGCTTTCGGCTCGAGGAGCTGACCTCGGCCAATGGAATAGCGCACGAAAGTGCTCATGACGCCCTGTCCGACGTTCAGGCGACGATTGCGCTGGCCAGGCTGATTCGGGACAAGCAGCCCAGGCTGTTCGACTTTGTCCTGCAGAACAAGGACAAGCAGTCGGCTCGCGCTCTGCTCGATGTCGCGGGGATGAAGCCGGTCTTCCACGTGTCTTCCAAGTATCCGGCCAGCCTGGGGTGTTGTGCTCTGGTCGTGCCACTGGCAGAGCATCCGACCAACAGCAACGCGGTGATTGTGTACGACCTCAGGGAGGACCCGGCGGAACTGATCAACGCCAGCGTGGAGGACATCCAGCGCCGGGTATTTACCTCACAGGCGGAACTGGGTGACGATACCCGCCGATTCCCGCTCAAGGCCGTCCACGTCAACAAGTGTCCCGTGCTCGCGCCGGCGTCGATGCTAAAATCGCTCTCGCCCGAGCGGTTAGCGGATCTGTCCCTGGATGGCGATGTGCTGCGGGCCCATCTGGCACAATTGAAAGCGTCTCCGGACCTTGCTCAGCGGCTGGCGTCGGCGTTTGACAAACCGCACGACAACGACCTGACAGACCCCGACGAGCAGTTGTATGCGGGCGGCTTCATCTCCCGGACTGACCGGGCGAGACTGGACGATATTTTGCGAAAACCAGCCGATCAGTTGAGTGAACTGGACGTGCAGTTCGAGGATGGTCGGCTGTCAGAACTGCTGTTCCGCTATCGCGCGCGAAATTATCCGGAAACGCTCTCGGGAGAGGAACAGGACGCCTGGGAGCAATTCCGCCAACAGCGGCTGCTGAAGCCGAAACAGGGCTGGCGATCGATGGAGGCCTTTTTCCGCAGTCTACAGACGCTGGCTGCCGATCCCCAACTTACGCCGGAGCGACAGCACATTCTCGAAGAGTTGCATCTCTACGGTGAGTCGCTGATGCCTTACGTCTGAGTAAACAGGCCGGGGCCCGGACAGTCGCCGGCCCGGGCCTGTTCGCTGCGAGTGCCGGTGTTATTTACCGGCACGGCCACTGTCAGCGGCGAGTAAAGTAGACCGACAGGGGTTGTCCCACCAGGCTTTGAACTTCGCTGCCAAGCGCTTCCGCCCGGATCTGTTTCTGAACCGGCCCGAGCTCCAGCCGATGGCCATCGGTGTCTTCGGCTTTCACCAGCTTCCAGTGTACTTCGTTACTGACCATGGCCATCAGTTGCGTCAGTTGACGGTCATCCTGGGGGCGAAACCACCGGTCCCGGCAACCGCCGAAGCCGTAGAAGTCCGGCTCACCGAGCAGGTCTGTCCAGAGTGCATCCTCAGGATTGTTCAGTGCCATCCGGCGTAACTGGCGCAGAGTCTGCCGGCCCGGCTGCAGCTCATGCTCGGCGATCAGTTGGCGAATCTTGCGGTCGCCCTCAGTTTGCTCGGCGATCGCGGTGTGCATATGCACAATGCCGCCGGTTTCGGTCACCGAGTCGATCAATCC
>JAWVWU010000215.1:0-4767 GCA_033723595.1 Marinobacter sp.
CCCAAGGGCGCCCAGTTCCAGACCGGCAAATGGAAACACCAGCCAGGCCCCGGCCCAGACCATGCCGGTCACAATGATGGCTGACAGCGCGCACAGGGCAATCCAGATGCGCACATTGTCTCGCCAGCTCAGCGAGCAGTTTGGGCTGAGCAGCAGACGCACGCCATCGCTGTGCTGGCCATGCCGAATCATGATAACCGTCCTCACAGGCTCATCCGTGTTGGTGTCGGGCCCGCCGGATCAGCAATCCGGCGCGGTCACCCTGTTCAGTATAGGTTCTGGTTAATATTTGTACGATCCGTGCTCGCGATGGGCTCACTACCGGTTACCGAGCCCAGTGAAATCTTTGCCGGTCACGGCTACAATTCAGGCAACTTCCAATCAACGTTCGCGGGTGACCATGTCGACCAGACCCTCTTCCACAGTGCGGCCTTCCCAGAAGCTGTTGCTTTTCCGGCTCCACGGTAAACGGCTGTTCGCCATAGGCACCCTGAAAGTCCGCGAGATTACGCCGTTTACCCGGCTGAATCGCCTGCCTGGAAGCCACCCGGCGGTGATCGGTACGACGACCTTCCGGGGGTCGGCGGTGCCGGTAATCGACATGGCGGCAGCGGTGGGTAGTCGCCCGCTGACGGAGGATGAAAAGCAGCACGGGTCGATCATTGTGACCGACGTTCAGCGCCAGGAAATCGGCTTTCTGGTCCGCAGTGTCGACCGGATTATCGAAATCGACTGGAAAAACGTGAAGGCGCCGCCCGCGGCACTGGGCGAGCGAGCGTTTGTAACCGGTCTGATTGACCTGGACGACGACCTGATTCAGTTGCTGGATGTCGAGCTACTGCTGGCGATGGTGTATCCGGATGCCGTTGATCCGGCCAGCGCGTCCCTGACCGAGCGTGACAGCGAAATTCTCAAGTCAAAACGCATTCTTCTGGTTGATGACTCGCTGGTGGCGCGCAAGCAGCTATCGGACGCGCTGGACAGTCAGGCGATTCCCTATCAGGTCACCACCAACGGCACCGACGCGCTTGAGATCCTGATGACGCAATCGAAAGCGGGCCAGCCGATCGATATCCTGGTGAGCGATATCGAAATGCCCGGGCTAGACGGCTACGAGCTGGCGTTCACCGTGCGTGACAACGCGACCGTTACGCAGCCCTACATCATTCTGCACACGTCCCTGAACAGTGAAATGAGCGTCAGCTATGCCAAGCAGGTGGGGGCCAACGAAGCACTAACCAAATTTGATGCCAGAGAGTTGCTGGCGGCCATGCTCAGGGCCTGACGGCACCGTATGACGAGCCCGGGCCAGCATCGACTGTGTACGCAATGCGGCGTTCATCCTAATATTTGCGTCTGTGATCAGTGTCAGGAGATTACGGGTGCGCCGCCGATCTGGCTGCTGCAGGATCCCGGTTAAGTCGGGCACGCCAAGGGCACCGCGCGGATTGCTGATGCCTGTTTGCCGACGCTGACGCGGCTGGTTGGCAAACACCCGGAGGATTTTGCCGAGCTTGCCGCAAACGCCCGGGTCGGGCAAATGGGCGTGCTGTTTCCGACGCCTCAGAGCCGCCCGCTGGAATCGAGCGACGTCACAGCGATCGCCGGCTGGATCGTGCTCGACGGGACCTGGCGAAAGGCGCGACGACTTTTTCTGAGCAATCCCTGGTTGGCCTCACTGCCGCAGTTCCATTTTCAGAGCCCGCCATCGTCGAGCTATACCATTCGCAAGCGCCCCGGGCCGCAGAGCCTGGCAACCGCGGAGGCGATCATCTGTCTGCTCCGCCAGGTGGCGCCGTGCTGCGATGTGACCCCGCTGGAGCAGGCCATGGCGGCGCTTCTGGAGCGGCAGATCAGACAGATTCCGGCGGCATTGCATCATCGTTACCCGTCCTCCCCGACGTAACTCGGCGCAGTCAGGCGGTGGTCTGCTAAAATTACTTATGGTCCGGACATCGGCGATGACGCACTATCCATCTGCCGGTCACGCCCGTGGTCTCAACGACACCGATCCCTCGATGGCCGCCCCCGACCCACAGTGATTTTGAAAGGACGTTCCCTATGGATGCCGGTTCGGCGAGTGCGAAGTCTTTTTTGCAGGCGCACCCTGAGTTGCAGTTTGTCGACCTCCTGATTCCGGACATCAATGGCATTGTCCGCGGAAAGCGGGTCTCGCCGTCGTCCCTGTTGAAAGTGTTCGATCGCGGTATCGCGCTGCCGGCGTCAATCTTCGCCATGAACATTCAGGGCACGACCGTGGAAGAGACCGGGTTGGGCCTGGATATCGGCGAGGCGGACCGTATCTGCCTGCCGGTAGCGGACACGCTGACCATGGAGCCCTGGCAGCGGCGTCCGACCGGGCAGATGCTGCTGACCATGTATGAACTGGATCGTACGACGCCGTTCTTCGCCGACCCCAGGGTGGTGTTGCAGCGTATTCTCGAGCGATTCTCGACCCTCGGGCTGACGCCGGTCGCGGCGTTCGAGCTGGAGTTCTATCTGATCGACCAGGAAAATATCTCCGGACGTCCGCAGCCGCCGAAATCGCCGTTGTCCGGCAAACGGCCGGCGGGGGTTCAGGCCTATTCCATCGATGACCTGGACGAGTATGCCGAGTTCCTGGCGGCGGTGCTGGACGCGGCAGCCGAGCAGGCGATCCCGGCCGATGCGCTGGTGGCCGAGTCGGCGCCCGGCCAGTTCGAGGTCAATCTGCATTACGTCAAGGACGCGATCCAGGCCTGTGATCACGCCACCCTGCTCAAGCGTCTGATCAAGAACATGGCCTATGACCATGAGATGGACACCACCTTCATGGCCAAGCCATACCACAATCAGTCTGGCAGCGGGATGCACCTGCATGTCAGCCTGCTGGATGAAACCGGCCGGAATCTTTTTGCCGGCGATGCGGACGCCCCCAACGATTATCTGCGCTGGGCCCTTGGCGGTCTGGCGGCAACCATGAACGATGCTATGGCGCTGTTCTGCCCGAACATCAACTCATACCGGCGCTTCAGTCCGGAATACTATGTGTGCAGCGCGCCGACCTGGGGCGTGGATAATCGCACGGCGGCTTTGCGTCTGCCGGGCGGCGATCCAGAGGCGCTTCGTGTCGAGCATCGTGTTGCCGGGGCAGATGCCAATCCTTACCTGGTGATGGCAGCGGTGCTCGCAGGCATTCACCACGGCATTTCAAACCGGATTGAACCGCCGCCGATGACCGTCGGTAATGCCCATGAGCAGCATGAAGCCAGTTTGTTCAACAACCTCCGGGATGCGCTGCGGGGCCTGGCTCAGTCGCCGGTGATGGAGGACTATCTCTCGCGGGAGTTTCTGGACGTTTTCGTGGCGTGCAAGGAGCATGAGCTGACCGAGTTTGAAATGACCATCTCGGATCTCGAGTACCTCTGGTACCTGCACACGGTATAGCCGGGAAGGCTCCCGGGCCAGCCCGAAGGTTAGCTCGGGAGCCTTCCCCGCTCAGTCAAGCACCAGCCAGGTGGCTTTCAGTTCGGTGTATTTATCGAAGGCGTGCAGGGATTTGTCCCGGCCGTTGCCGGACTGCTTGAAGCCGCCAAACGGCGCGGTCATGTCGCCGCCGTCGTAATGGTTGATCCAGACACTGCCGGCCCTCAGTGCCCGGGCGGTTTTATGGGCGGTGCTCAGGTTGGCGGTCCATACCGCGGCTGCGAGTCCGTAAATCGAGTCATTGGCAATGCGAATGGCTTCTTCGGCGGTCTGGAAACCAATCACCGACAAGACCGGGCCGAAAATTTCCTCCGACGCGATGCGCATGTCGTTGCTGACGCCATCGAAGAGCGTGGGTTGTACAAACAGCCCGCCGGACTCCGCCATGACCTGCTGGCCACCGGTCACCAGGCTGGCACCCTCCTGCTGACCGATGTCGATGTAACCCATGATGCGCTCGAGCTGCGCCTGATCAACAATCGCACCACAGGATGTGGCCGGGTCCAGCGGGTGGCCAGGCTGCCATTGCAGCAAAGCGTCCCGGACGAGCCCGATGAAACGCTCGCGGATGGATTCCTCCACGAGCAGCCGGGTACCGGCGGTGCAGACCTCGCCCTGGTTGAAGGCAACCGCCGATGCCGCCTCGGTTGCCGCTTTCTGCAGATCGGGCGCATCGGCAAACACGATATTGGGACTCTTGCCACCGGCCTCCAGCCAGACCCGCTTCATGTTGGATTCACCCGCATAGATCATCAACTGTTTGGCGACCGCGGTGGAGCCGGTGAACACCAGGCAGTCGACGTCCATGTGCAGGGCCAGAGCCTTGCCAACGGTGTGACCATAGCCGGGCAGGACATTGAATACGCCGGCGGGAATACCGGCTTCCTCGGCCAGAGCTGCCAGTCGGATGGCGGTCAGGGGTGACTTCTCGGAGGGTTTCAGAATCACTGAATTACCGGCAGCCAGCGCCGGTGCAATCTTCCAGGCCGCCATCAGCATGGGGAAGTTCCAGGGCACGATGGCCGCCACAACACCCACCGGCTCACGGGTGACCAGACCGAGCTGATTGTGAGGGGTCGGGGCGACTTCGCCAAACACCTTGTCGATGGCTTCTGCGGTCCAGCGAATTGCCCGGGCGGCAGCCGGCACATCGATACCGAGCGAGTCCCGGATCGGCTTGCCCATGTCCAGGGTTTCCAGCAGGGCCAGTTCGTCCTGGTTGGCCAGGATCAGATCTGCAAAACGGATCAGCGTCTGTTTGCGTTCAGCCGGTGCCGTATGCCGCCAGACGCCGGATTCAAA
>JAWVWU010000216.1:0-4744 GCA_033723595.1 Marinobacter sp.
ATCGAGGCGGGCTTGCTCCTGCATGACAACGGCGTCGGCGCCGGCCGGAACGTTGGCGCCGGTAAAAATACGTGCAGCGGTTCCGGTCGCCAGTGCCTCCGGCGCGGTCCCAGCGGGAATACGCGCCGACACCAGCAATGGCCGGTCGTCAAGCAGATCGGCACAGCGCACGGCGTAGCCGTCGACGGCGCTGTTATCGGCCGGCGGCACGTCCGCCGGAACAATCACGTCCTCGGCCAGTATCCGGTTCAGTGCCGAGTCCAGCGGCAACCATTCGGTTTCTTCCAGGGTGCCGGCGGCGGCCAGAATGGTGTTCAGGGCGTCGTCGAGAGGCGTCAGTTGTGGTGCCGACATCATCGCCTCGCCTGGTTGCCGATTTGTTCGCCGAGCCGATGCACCGGCCGGTCAGGCTTGCGCTGTACCAGCGCGCAGAAATTGCAGGGTTTGTGCGTGCTGTCCAGCTGGTCTCGCAGAATGCCCTCCCAGCCGGTACGGCAGGCGCCGGTCGACCCGGGCAGGCAAAAAATGACGGTGTGATTGGCCAGCCCGCCAAACGCTCTGGACTGGACGGTGGATGAGCCGATTTCAAGCGCGGACAGCCGGCGGAACTCCTCTCCGAAGCCATCAATCCGCTTGTCCAGAAGGGGGGAGACTGCCTCCGGGGAGCTGTCGCGCTCATGAAAGCCGGTGCCGCCGGTGATGAGAACCGCATGGATGGCCGGATCGGCAATCCAGTTCGCCACCAGGGCGCGGATCAGGTAGATGTCATCCGGCAGCAGACGGCGGGCCATGAGCTGGTGCCCGGCGGCCAGGACGCTGTCTTCCAGGTACTGGCCCGAAGTGTCCTGCTCCGGTCCGCGGCTGTCAGAAACGGTCAGGATGGCAATGTTCAATGACACTGCCTGATTACTGCTGGTCATGTTGGATGTTGGCTCCAATTGGGGTATGTTCTGCATTCGTCAATGGATGATACGCTCAGTATCGCGGCCCTAACCAGTGATTGGAAGGGCTGGTATTGATCATTGTTGTTGCTATAATAAATGAAATCTCGTAGCTTCGTTTACTTGACACCGTACGACGTCTTGGTGAACTATCGGGATGTTCCAGCAGGCTGACGTTCTTCCGGCCTTCGGCTCCAGCGTTCTTTTTGACTGTTTGTGCCCGTCCTGGCGAGGTCATTACGACCCCGGGAATTGCCAGAAGGCTTGACCATATTAGACGTCTGTACCAATTATCGTTATCGATTAAACGTTCCGTCCGGCGCCCGCCCGACGGTATCTGTCCCAAACTTAGCGATGCATCTTTGCTCAACACGTTCAGGGGTCGCCCCTGTCTACCCAAACCCTGATTACTTCCATTCTTGAATATCTAATAACTTATGAATCTTACTGAACTTAAGCAGAAGTCCGTACCCGAACTGCTCGAAATCGCGCAGGAAATGGGTCTCGATAACCTGGCCCGTTCGCGCAAGCAGGATGTCATTTTCTCCATTCTGAAGAAGCACGCGAAGAGCGGCGAAGATATTTACGGTGACGGTGTACTGGAAATTCTTCAGGACGGCTTCGGCTTCCTGCGGTCCGCCGATGCTTCGTATCTGGCGGGTCCTGACGACATCTATGTGTCTCCGAGCCAGATTCGTCGCTTTAACCTGCGCACCGGTGACACCGTTGCCGGCAAGATTCGTCCTCCCAAGGACGGCGAACGCTACTTTGCCCTGCTCAAGGTTAACGAGATCAACTTTGACAAGCCGGACAATGCGCGCAACAAGATTCTGTTCGAGAACCTGACGCCGCTGTTCCCCGATGAGCGTCTGGGCCTGGAAGCCGGTAACGGCAGTACGGAGGATCTGTCCTCCCGTGTTCTGGACCTGGTTGCCCCCATCGGCAAGGGTCAGCGAGGCCTGATTGTATCGCCGCCGAAAGCGGGTAAGACGCTGCTGATGCAGACCATTGCGCAGTCCATCACCCGCAACAATCCTGAATGTCACGTGATGGTGTTGCTCATTGACGAGCGCCCGGAGGAAGTCACGGAGATGCAGCGGACCGTGCGCGGTGAAGTCATTGCCTCCACCTTCGACGAACCGCCGGCCCGGCACGTCCAGGTGGCCGAAATGGTGATCGAGAAGGCCAAACGACTGGTCGAGCACAAGAAAGACGTGGTCATTCTGCTGGACTCCATTACGCGTCTGGCACGTGCGTATAACACGGTCATTCCCTCCTCAGGCAAGGTGCTGACCGGTGGTGTGGACGCCCACGCCCTGGAAAAGCCGAAGCGTTTCTTCGGTGCGGCCCGTAACGTGGAAGAGGGGGGCAGTCTGACCATCCTGGCCACGGCATTGGTGGACACCGGGTCCAAGATGGACGAGGTCATCTACGAAGAGTTCAAGGGCACCGGCAATATGGAAGTGCACCTGGACCGTCGTATCGCGGAAAAGCGGGTTTACCCGGCTATCAACATCCGCCGTTCCGGTACCCGCCGGGAAGATCTGCTGATGGCAGAAGCCGATATCCAGCGGGTCTGGATTCTGCGCAAGCTTCTGCATTCCATGGACGACGACACCGCCGCCCTGGAGTTCCTGCTGGACAAGTTGCGTGAAACCAAGACCAACGATGAGTTCTTCCTGTCGATGAAGCGTCGCTGATCCATCGCCCTCCGGGCGGGACAAATTCGTGTCCCGCCCATCTGCTTTACGACCTTCCTCGTACACGTTCCCCCTATTGGCTACGACGGGACGCGCCATGAACTACAGCGATCTGCGGGATTTTATCGACCAGCTTGAAAAGCAGGGCGAGTTGAAACGCATCAGTGTGGAAGTCGATCCTCATCTGGAAATGACCGAGATTTGCGACCGCACCTTGCGTGCTGGCGGTCCTGCACTCCTGTTTGAGCGCCCCAAGGGCTACCGCATGCCGGTTTTGGCCAACCTGTTCGGCACGCCGAAGCGGGTGGCCATGGGGATGGGGCAGGACGATGTAGCCAGCCTTCGGGATGTGGGCAAGTTGCTGGCTTTCCTGAAAGAACCCGATCCGCCCAAGGGCTTTCGCGATGCGCTGGAAAAATTCCCGGTGTTTCGCAAAGTCATGAAAATGAGTCCCAAGGTTCTGCGGTCCGCACCCTGCCAGGACGTTGTGCTTTCCGGGGAAGACGTTGATCTGAATCAGATTCCCGTACAGCACTGCTGGCCGGGCGACGCCGGTCCGCTGGTGACCTGGCCACTGGTGATTACCCGCGGGCCCCATAAGGAGCGCCAGAATCTCGGTATTTACCGGCAGCAGCGAATCGGTCGTAATCGGCTGATCATGCGCTGGCTCAGCCATCGTGGCGGTGCCCTGGACTTCCAGGAATGGCAGCGGGCCCACCCCGGTGAGCCGTTTCCGGTGGCGGTCGCTCTGGGTGCTGATCCGGCGACCATTCTGGGGGCGGTAACGCCGGTGCCGGACTCGCTGTCCGAGTACGCGTTTGCCGGGTTACTGCGCGGCAGCCGGACCGAACTGGTCAAGGCTCAGCTCAGTGATCTCCAGGTACCGGCCAGCGCCGAGATCGTGCTGGAGGGCTTCATTTACCCCGACGACATGGCTCCGGAAGGACCGTTTGGCGATCACACCGGGTATTACAACGAAGTCGAGCATTTTCCGGTCTTCACGGTCGAGCGGATGACCCATCGTCGCAATCCGATCTATCACAGTACTTACACCGGCCGGCCACCGGATGAGCCCGCCATTCTGGGCGTGGCCCTGAACGAAGTCTTCATTCCGATTCTGCAAAAGCAGTTCCCGGAAATTGTCGATTTTTACCTGCCACCGGAAGGTTGCTCCTACCGGCTGGCCGTTGTGACCATGAAAAAACAGTATCCGGGTCATGCCAAGCGGGTGATGATGGGGGTATGGTCTTTTCTGCGACAGTTCATGTACACCAAGTTTGTGATCGTCACCGATGATGACGTCAACGCCCGGGACTGGCAGGACGTGATCTGGGCCATTACCACCCGGATGGACCCGATCCGGGATACGACGCTGGTCGACAACACGCCGATTGATTATCTCGATTTTGCTTCGCCGGTGGCCGGGTTGGGTTCCAAGATGGGCCTGGATGCGACCAGTAAATGGCCGGGTGAGACCAGCCGCGAATGGGGCACCCCGATAACCATGAGCGACGAGGTGCGTGAGCGGGTGGATGCGATCTGGGACACGCTGGGCATTGACCTGCCCGGATCGACCGGGCGGTCGGGGCACTGAGTGCGCCGACATCGAATTACCCTCAGACCGTCCGGGCTGTCGTTCCTGGCGGACGACAACCAAGACCTGTTGGCAGCGGCCGGCGAAGCCGGTATTGCCGTGCCCGCCGCTTGCCGCAACGGTGTTTGCGAGCTGTGTGAGGCGACCCTCGTGGCCGGCGTGGTTCGCAACACCCGAAACCAAATGATGATTGCCAAGGCTGGTCGCCTGATGCTGTGTCGCAGCCAGGCAACCGGTCCCACCGAACTGGAGATTGAGGCCGTTATGGCAGCTGGAAAGAATGCGCCCCGCAAGTTTCAGGCGAATGTACTGGACGTTCAGTCCATCAGTCATGATGTGTATCAGGTCGAGCTGCAGTTACCCCATCGTCGTGAACTGTCTTTCCATGCGGGTCAGTACCTCTCGGTGGTGCTGCCCGGTACCGATCCCTGTTACTTCTCTATTGCCAGCAGTCCCCTGGTGGCAACGCTTGAGCTTCACATTCAGGCGACGCCGGACTGGGTGTCGGC
>JAWVWU010000217.1:0-4727 GCA_033723595.1 Marinobacter sp.
CAGGCCGATGTCGATGTAGTCGGAGTAAACGTGGAAATAAACGGTACGACCGGCGAAATTTTCCGGCAGGCTGATTTCGTGCCAGGGCCAGCCTTCAAAGTGCTCGCTGCCGGGCGGGTCAAAACGCCCGTACTGGTAGATCCTGCGGCCGTCCATGTAGACCTGCGCCAGCAGGTCGATACTGAACACATACAGCACGGGGTCCCGCAGATTGGCGTAGGGCAGGGTCACCCGGTACCAGACGCTGGTGCGGCCGTTGCGATCGGGAGGGTTGGAGGGAAAATCGATGGCATGCCAGTCACCGGCGTCCGCGGAGGGGTGAATCCAGTCAGGCAGTCCGTTGTCGTCCAGTGGCGAGTCACCCCAGCGGTATTGCCAGCCCTGACCAATCGACACCGGCGGCGACGAATCCGCCCACGACGCCGGAATGAACAGCAGCAAAAGCAAGGCAGCCGTCCACAGACGTCTCAACTGAAACTCACGGGTGCATGCCATTGCCATTGCGATCACATCACCATTCAATTCAAAAACTGAAGTATATGCCACGGGACACGCCCTGTCCCCATTACAGAATCAATACTGTATAAATATACACTCTCTATGCTAGACTGCCCGCTCATCAACGGTCTTGACGACCATCATGACCCCGGAGGCGATGGCACACCATGGGCGTAAAAGCACTTTATTATTCCGAGAGGGACGGACTGGACATGGCACTGAACAATCCGGACAAAATGCTGTTCTCGTCCAAGGCAGAAGCCGATGCCCGTGACAAGATCCTCGAGCTGTCTGAAGAGGTTGCGGTTTTCCTGCAGCGCAAGGTCAGCGGCCTGTCCGAAGAACTGGCCGAGCAGTGCGCGCTCGCCATCGCTGAGGACAAGGACCTGTTCACGCGAGCACTGAAAAAGCCGGAACTGCTCAATGCGGCGCCGGAGGCCAGCGAATAAGCCACCGGCCGGAGCCCTTCCGGACCTGCCCCGGTCCGTCGTGTCCGTTGAGCGAGCCTGTCGTCAGGTCGCTTCAGCACCCTGGGTCAGCCGTGAGAGCTGGTCCAGGTCAGTCTGTACACCGGACGTCTCCCGGATACGCGCCAGTATTTCCCGCTTGAGCTCAATAAACTCCGGCTCCAGCTTCATATCCTGATGGCGACGGTCCGGCAGGGGGACGTCGTAAATGCTGTCCACCCGCCCCGGCCGGGGCGCCATCAGCACAATACGACTTCCCAGGTAAATTGCTTCCTCGACATCGTGGGTGACGAACAGGATCGTGCTCTTTTCCAGCTGGTGAACATGGCGAATCAGGTCGTGCATCACCTCCCGGGTCTGGGCATCCAGGGCCCCGAACGGTTCATCCATCAGCAGGATGTCCGGCCGAGGCATTAACGCCCGGGCAATGGCGACCCGCTGTTGCATGCCCCCGGACAGCTGGCTGGGATAGGACTCGGTAAATGCCTTCAGGCCCATCAGGTTAAGCAGGGCATCCGCCCGCCCACTGGCCGCTTCCACGTCTGATTGACTGTAGACGGTATCGGAGATGACCTTGAGCTGACGGCAGAACTTGATGTTCTGCATCACCGTCATCCACGGGTACAGGCTGTAATGCTGAAAGACCATGGCCCGGTCCACACCCGGACCGTCAATGGGCTGATCGTGAAGCAGGATATCGCCCCCGCTGTGGGTTTCGAGGCCGGCAAGAATGCGCAACAGCGTGGATTTGCCGCAGCCGGATGCCCCGACGAAGGTGATGAATTCATTTGGCCGGACCTCAAGATTGATGTCACTCAGGGCCTGAATGGTCTGGGAGCGCGTCTCGAACTGCTTGTCCACGTTCCGGATACTGATGCAGGACTTGTCCATGATTCACCTCTTCTGCCAGTGGAAGGCGCGACGACCGGCCCAGCGGAACGCCTGATCGGTCAACAGGCCAATCAGGCCGATCAGCAGGATGCCGGCGAAAATCTTGTCGGTATGCATATAACGCTGGGCCCGAAGTATCGCGTAGCCGAGCCCGGAATTGGCGGCTACCAGCTCGGCCACGACCAGATAGGTCCAGGCCCAGCCTACGGTGATCCGCAGGGTGTCGAGAATCGCCGGCCGGGCGGACGGCAGGATCACCAGCCGGATCAGTTCGGCGCGGTTGGCGCCCATGGTCTGGGCGGCCTCGATCTGGGCCATGGGCACCCGCCGCACGTCCTCGGCCACCATCAACACCATCTGGAAGAATGTCCCGATGAAGATGATCAGGATTTTCGAGCTCTCGGCGATCCCGACCCACAGCATGACCAGCGGAATGAACGCCACGGCCGGCATGTAGCGAATGAAATCAATCAACGGCTCGAGTGTTGCCTGCACCGGTCGGAAGGTGCCGATATAGAGCCCCAGCGGCAGTGCAATGACCGCTGAAATCAGAAACGCGGCCATAACCCGATAGGTGCTGATGCCGATGTCAGTCAGCAGGCCGTCGTCGTTCCACCAGATCCAGATCCGCTCGACAACCTGCCCCGGTCCCGGCATGAACAGTGGGTTGGCGAGACCAGCGGCGGTGTAGAGCCACCAGATTACGAAGGGCGCACACAGACCGATGGTGGCCAGAGTCACCGAGGTCCGGCGGGGCAGATCACCCCGGATGACCCACCAGGTCGATTTTCTTCGGGTCGGATGCGATGCTGCTTTGACCGGCTCGTAGGGAACTTTGGCGTTCATAGTGAGGACTCCTCAGGCATTAGCACGGGCGCTGGCGAGGTCTGCCAGCCGCCCGCGGGGACGAGCGCACCCAGGCCGGCCCAGACCGAGTCCGGCCAGTTGTCGCTGGCATCCGGTCCGGGCGCGGTCAACATTTTTCCGGCGCGTCCGGGCAGTGTTGAGAGCTGGATTTCCCAGGGCATGGACGCACCCCGGATACGACCCAGCGAGAATTCGCAGCTGAGCAGGGCGGTGACCTCGCCGGCGCTGGCGCCGGCCAGACGGGAAGTCAGCGAATCTGCCCCGGCCAGTGGCTCAGGACGGTCAGCCACAAACAGGAAATAGTCACCGGCCTGCAACAGGCAGCCACGACGACGGGGGTTGTCCGCTGCCTGCAGCCATTGCTCACGGACCGGCCCCACCGAAGCCGGCAGGCGCTCCCAGATCTCCAGGTAGCTGTTATCCAGGGCCGTCTCGTGCACTTCATCGGCATGGATAAAGGTCATGTTGCCGATATCGACCGGGCTGTCCGGGTGAAAATCAATGAAGCGGTGCCACTGACACCGGTCGCCGTCAACCCGGGTCAGCCCGGCAAAACCGGCCAGTGCGGCGTGCGCCAGCGGCGTGGCCGGTGCCGGGTCTGGCACCCGCAGGTCGGCGTGGCTGTGGCCGGTCTGGAGCCAGAACACCCGGGTCGACCGGTCTTCGGTGCCGTCTGCCAGGCGCAGCAGGGTCCGCTGCCAGACGCCGAGGTAATCCTCCGGGACGGCGCTGTCATGCCCGATTGCGCAGCTCATGCGTGATACTCCGGAAATTGACGGAGGGTCCGCCAGAAGGCGATGTCGTGATTGGGCCACAGCTCGGCGCCGGTCTCCCCGGCCACGGCCTTGAGCTTGCGGATGCTGTCGATCGCCAGGTCGTCCCGGTCTCGCCAGCACAGCCCCGGTGCAATTTCATCGGTGATGTTTTCGGTCAGGTCAGCGGCGTCCCCGGCGAGGATGACCGGCGCGCCTTCGGGCAGTTCGATCATCAGTGACATGTGGCCGGCCGTGTGTCCGGGGGTGTTGATGGCGCGCAGCCCCGGCACCAGGTCGTACTCGTCCTGCTGCAGGCGCCAGCGGTAATCTCCGGCAAAATCATCCGCAAAATAGGCGTTGTCGGCGGGCTCGCGCGCGGCCTGAAGCTCGTCTTCATGGACGTGGACCTCGGCGCCGCAGACATCGCACAGGCCACCGGCATGGTCAAAGTGGAGGTGGCTGAGAAACACCAGGTCGATGTCCTCAGGGCTCAGGCCAAGGCGGGCCAGGTGGGCCGGCAGGCGCTGTTCTTCCTCCATGCGCGGCGGGCCCATGGGGAAATCCGCCGGGCCATACCACTTCGCCAGCGCCGCTGGCGTGTTGAGCTTGTGATAATCGCAGCCCACATCAAACAGTACCCGGCCCTGCCGGGTTTCAATCAGATACGCGAGAATGGGCGCCTCGATGGTGGTGCCCTGGCCCCGCTGTCGGGTCGAAAAGGATTTGTCGTAGCGGTGGGTCGCGGTCAGCAGCGGCCAAAGTTTCAGGACCTGAGTCATGGACGCATCTCCAGTCGGGTGATGAGTTGATCGGCGTTGGTGAGCTCTCCGAACACGCCGCCCTCGACGCTGATCATGGCCAGCGCCGCGTCATGCAGGTCGGGGTGAGCAGACCCGCAGGCGTCGGCAACGGTGATGCAGTGAAAGCCCAGATCGACCGCACTGCGCAGAGTCGAACTGACGCAGACCTCGGTGGTGACCCCCGCAATCAGCAAGGTGTCGATGCTGCGTGTACGCAGGATCAGTTCCAGATCAGTCGCCACGAAGGCGCTGTATCCGGGTTTATCAATCACCGGTTCTCCAGGCAGCGGCCGGCATTCGTCGATCAGGTCGTGACCGGGCTCGCCCCGCAGCAGCAGCCGGCCCATCGGCCCGGGCTCGCCGACCGGCGCGCCGCTGCGAAGCGCCCGCTGACGTTTCCAGGCTGGCAGGTCACTCAGATCTGGCCGGTGCCCTTCGCGGGTGTGCAC
>JAWVWU010000218.1:0-4726 GCA_033723595.1 Marinobacter sp.
CACACGCATCTGGGCCAGGGACTTCAAAAGTTCCAGGTTGTGCGCCAGTGTCTTGCCGAACCCGAAACCGGGATCGAGCAGAATCTTCGATGGCGCCACCCCCGCTTCTTCCAGGATTCGGACCCGATCCATCAAAAAGCTCGTCACATCGCGCCTGACGTTTTGGTAATGCGGGCGGGCCTGCATCGTGGACGGCTTGCCCTGCATGTGCATGAGGCAGACGGGCAACCCGCTGGCCACAGCAGCGGCCACCGCACCGTCGCGCTGCAGGGCACGGACATCGTTGACCAGACCCGCCCCGAGGCGCGCGGCCTCGCGAATCACTTCCGGCGTGCTGGTGTCGACCGATATCACTGTATCCAGCTCGGCGGCGATGGCTTCAACCACCGGACATACCCGGTCCAGTTCCTCCTGAACCGACACCGGCGCCGCGCCCGGCCTCGTGGATTCTCCGCCCACGTCGACGAATTCGGCACCTTCCAGCACCAGACGACGGGCGTGCGCCAGGGCGGAATCGAGCTGATTGTATTGTCCCCCGTCAGAAAACGAGTCGGGCGTGACATTCACGATACCCATCACGTGGGGGCGGGACATATCCAGTGTCCGCCCGGCAAAATCCATCAGCATAGTGGTGTTGATCCAGTTTGGGGAAGGCCAATAAAAAGCGCCGCCCGGTGAGGGGCGGCGCGCTGACTACTAGCTAAAGAGACCGAAACGAAGGGTCCCAGACGATCAGTGTTCGCCCGCCGGGCGCCCGACACTGCCTCCGGCGCGACCATCGTCGGACGGCTCCAGCGACGCATTGCCGCTGTCAGGCTCGCCGACAGGCGCACCGCCGTTAGGGCCACTGTGACCGCTGTCGTTCCAGCCTTTCGGCGGACGGGGCGTCTTTCCAGCCATGATGTCGTCGATCTGATAACGGTCGATGGTTTCATACCGCATCAGGGTTTCTGCCATCAGGTCCAACTTGTCGCGATTCTCGATCAGCAGCGTCCGCGCTTTCTCATAGCACTCATCAATGATCGTGCGCACTTCCTCGTCGATCCGCTGCGCCGTCTCCGGCGAGTAGATGGTCTTGGACTGTCCGGCCGAGCGGCCAAGGAACGGCTCTTCGCTGTCGGTATCGTACTGCAGCGGACCGAGCTTCTCCGAAAGGCCCCAGCGAGTAACCATATTACGGGCCAGACTGGTCGCCCGCTCGATGTCATTGGACGCCCCGGTGGTGACGCCGTCAAAGCCGAGCGTCAGCTCTTCGGCAATACGGCCACCGAACAGGCTGCAGATCGAACTGATCAGGAACCGCTTGCTGTGGCTGTACTTGTCTTCCTCCGGCAGGAACATGGTCACGCCCAGTGCCCGACCGCGCGGAATGATACTGACCTTGTACACCGGATCATGCTCGGGCATCAGACGACCGATGATCGCGTGACCGGACTCGTGATAGGCCGTGTTCAGCTTCTCTTTTTCGTTCATCACCATGGATTTGCGCTCGGCACCCATCATGATTTTGTCTTTCGCCAGCTCCAGTTCCTCCATCGACACCAAGCGCTGGTTACGACGGGCTGCGAACAGGGCCGCCTCGTTAATGAGGTTGGCCAGGTCAGCACCGGAGAAGCCGGGCGTGCCGCGGGCGATCAGAGCGGGTTCAACACCGTCTGCCAGCGGCACCTTTTTCATGTGAACCTTGAGGATCTGTTCCCGGCCAATAATGTCCGGCAAACCGACCACCACCTGACGGTCGAATCGCCCGGGTCGCAGCAGCGCCGGGTCCAGCACGTCAGGACGGTTGGTAGCGGCAATGACGATCACGCCCTCGTTGCCTTCGAAGCCGTCCATTTCGACCAGCAGCTGGTTCAGGGTCTGTTCGCGCTCATCGTGACCGCCGCCCATGCCGGCACCGCGGTGACGGCCCACTGCGTCAATCTCATCGATGAAGATAATGCACGGGCTCTGCTTTTTGGCCTGCTCGAACATGTCGCGGACCCGGGACGCACCCACACCCACGAACATCTCGACGAAATCGGAGCCAGAGATCGAGAAGAAAGGCACCTTGGCTTCGCCCGCGATCGCCTTGGCAAGCAATGTCTTACCGGTACCCGGCTGACCAACCATCAGCACACCGCGGGGGATGCGACCGCCGAGGCGCTGGAATTTGCTGGGATCGCGCAGGAAGTCGACAATTTCCTTAACGTCTTCTTTCGCCTCATCGACACCGGCTACGTCCGCAAACGTGGTCTTGATCTGATCTTCACTCATCAGGCGGGCTTTGCTCTTGCCAAAGGACATCGGTCCCTTGCCACCGCCACCGCCCTGCATCTGGCGCATGAAGAAAACGAACAGTGCAATGATGATAAGAATCGGGAACGCCGCTACCAGCAGCTGAGTCCACAGACTCTGACGCTCAGGCTCCTTACCGATGACCTCGACGTTGTTGGCAAGCAGATCGTCCATCAGCTTGTTGTCGGCGACCTGGGGACGCACGGTATCAAACCGCGACCCGTCACTGCGCGTGCCCTGAATTTGCAGACCGTCGATTGTGACCTGCCGCACCTGCCCTTCCTGCACCATCTGCACGAACTGGGAGTAGTTAACTTGCTGGCCGGTGGTTGTTGGTGAGAAATTCTGAAACACCATCAACAGGACAGCGGCTATTATCAGCCAAAGAACCAGATTTTTTGCCATATCGTTCAAGGATCATCACCTGTGAATTGAAAGGTCGTGTGTCGGACAGACCTTTTCGGACACCTTACACCAAACATACGCCTGTCGACCAGAAACAGCCCAGTCTGCCCGAGCCCGCGAGAACTGCTTTATCCGCGGAACCCCTTGCAGACCTGATAGACCTCCCGGGAACGGGATCGGGATGAGTCAGGTTTGCGACTTACAACGCTGCCGAAGCACTGTTTCATATCAGCCAGCAACGCGTCGAAGCCTTCGCCCTGGAACACCTTGGTGACCAGAACACCGCCTGGCCGGAGAACCTGCTGCGCCATATCCAGCGCCAGTTCCACCAGACCCATGGCATTGGGGATATCCACCGCCGCCATACCACTCATATTGGGTGCCATATCAGAAATTACAACGTCCGCCTGGCGGTCACCCAACAATTTTAACAACGCATCCAGCACCGACTGTTCGGTGAAATCGCCCTGGACGAACGTGACGCCGGCAATCGGATTCATCGGCAGGATGTCACTGGCGATTACGTCGCCTTTCTCACCGACCCGCTCAGCAGCGACCTGCGACCAGCCTCCGGGCGCCGCCCCGAGGTCGACAACCAGTTGACCGGGCTGGAACAACCGGTCCTTTTTGTCGAGTTCGATGAGCTTGTAACTGGCCCGCGACCGGTAACCGTCAGCCTGAGACCGTTTGACCCAGGCATCCTCAAAATGTTCCCGGAGCCAGCGATCGCTGGATTTCGAACGTGCCACGTCTTTTCTCCTGTGATCCGCGGTTTCAGCTGCGGCGAACAGACCATTGTCTGATACAATGCCGCCATTATACGGTCACGACAGCAGTGACGCTGTCGACGTTTTGTTAATCGTCCCAATCAAGAGATTTCATTATGAGCCTGTCGCCTGAACAACGTCGCGAATATCGCGGCATTGCCCACAACCTGAAACCGGTGATTATCATCGGTGACAAAGGGCTGACAGAGGGCTTGTTGCAGGAGCTCGAGCGAGCACTGGACGACCACGAACTGATCAAGATCAAGGTTGCCAGCCCGGACCGGGAGCAGCGCCAGGAAGCGGTTGCCGCTCTGTGCGAGGCCTCCGGCGCGCAGCTGGTGCAGACCATCGGAAAAATCGCGGTGATCATGCGTCGGGCTGCCAAACCGAACCCCAAGCTGTCGAACCTGCAGCGGGCACGCTGACCGGCGCGGCACCGGCAATAAAAAACCGGCCTCGGAACTCCGACGCCGGTTTTTTTGCGCAGTGAGTCATTGCGCCCCGCGGAGACTAGAGGTGCTCAACTTCCTCAATCTCGTACTCGACGGTACCCGAGGGCACCCGGATCGCCACAACATCCCCTTCGGATTTACCGATCAGGGCGCGGGCAATCGGTGATGACACCGACAGCTTGCCCGCCTTGATGTCCGCTTCGTCTTCACCACAGATCTGGTAAGACACCTGCTCCTCGGTGTCGACATTCAGCAGATGCACCGTCACACCAAAAATCACCTTGCCGGTGTTCTCGATGGTGGTCACGTCGATCACCTGAGCCGATGACAGCTTGGACTCGATCTCCTGAATCCGGCCCTCGATAAAGCTCTGCTGCTCACGGGCCGCATGGTATTCCGCATTTTCTTTGAGATCACCGTGCTCGCGGGCTTCGGCAATCGCGGCAATAACCCTTGGGCGCTCAACAGACTTCAACTGCTTGAGCTCGTCGCGCAAACGGGTCTCGCCGTGCACGGTCATGGGAACTCGGGTCGTCATAACGGTTACTTTCCTGCGTGTAAGTCCTGAAGGCGCCGTACGGTCCGTTCAGGTCCAAATTTAATCGCCCGGCAGAATGCTTCGCCACCCGCCAGGGTCGTCGTGTAGGTCACTTTGTGGCGCAGCGCAGACTGGCGAATCTGGGCCGAATCGGAAATGGCTTTGCGCCCTTCGGTGGTATTGATGATCAACTGTACCTGACCGTTCTTGATCGCATCCACGATGTGTGGCCGCCCTTCGCGAACCTTGTTGACACGCTCAACGGCAATACCGGCGGCGCGCAGTGA
>JAWVWU010000219.1:0-4703 GCA_033723595.1 Marinobacter sp.
CAGATGACGGTCGAACTGCTGCTGACGGACACCGCTCTGGATCTTGCCGCCAACCGGATTGACCTGGCACTGCGCGCGACGCCTGGCAACTTGCCGGATATGGCGTATCGGGCATCGGTGGTGGCCCGCTTTCAGGTGGCGTTGTACGCGGCTACCGGCTACCGGCAGGCGCACGGCTTGCCCGAGACCCCCCAGGCACTGCCCGACTACGATCTGATACACCGCCAGGCGTCCCTGGACGTGCCCCGGATCACGCTCAACGACCGGCGTCAGCAAACGGTGGAGATCGCCATTCGCCCGAGTGTGCGGGCGACGGACTATGCGGCGGTTCATCGCCTGGTGCTCAGTGGTGGCGGCATCGGACTGATACCCGATCTCGTGGTCCGGGACAGCCTGGAGCGGGGCGACGTCGTGCGGGTTTTGCCGGACTGGACGGCAACCGGGGGCGCGCTCTATGCGATTACCCTGAACGGCCTGGACGCCCCGGCACGGGTTCGTGTGTTTCGGGAGTTTCTGCGCGAGCATCTCGCCACGGGCTGAGCGCCGCGGCGAGTCATTGCGGGCTTATCCGAGTTGCTGTTGCAACCAGGCATTGAGCTGCGCGGCCGACAGGGCGCCGCTCTGGCGGGCGACTTCCTTACCCTGGCGGAACAGGATCAGGGTGGGAATGCTGCGGATGCCAAAACGTCCGGCCGAGGCCTGTGCCTGTTCGGTGTTGAGTTTGGCGAAGACCACCTGGTTTGCCCATTGGCCGGCGGCCTTTTTGAACTCGGGCGCCATCATCTTGCAGGGGCCGCACCAGCTGGCCCAGAAGTCCACCAACACCGGCAGATCGGACCGGCTGATCACCCCGTTCAGGCTCGCGTCCGTCAGCTCGGTCACCTGGCCGTTGAGCAGAGGCTGCTTGCAGGCCCCGCAGTTGGGCTGGTCGCCGAGCCGCTGACGCGGCACCCGGTTCAGTTTCTGGCAGTGAGGGCAGACAATGTTGAGGGTATCGGTCATGGGATTTCTCGCTCTGGTCTTTTCCCCTGATGTGGAGGCGGTTCTGTCCGGTTCAAAGGGCCGGCGGTCAAAAAGGCGGTGATTCTGACGAAGCGCATAAAAAAACCCGGGCGAGGCCCGGGTTTTTGCTTGCGAATGCCTGAGTTCAGGCAGTGACTGCGTATCAGCTCTTGAGCTTTTGCAGTACCTGCTCGGTCATTTCCTTGGCATCGCCGAACAACATGCGGGTGTTGTCCTTGAAGAACAGCGGGTTTTCCACACCGGAGTAACCGGCGGACATGCCCCGCTTGAGGACCACCACGCGATGCGCCTTCCAGACTTCCAGAACCGGCATGCCGGAGATCGGGCTGCCCGGATCTTCCGCAGCACTCGGGTTCACGGTGTCGTTGGCGCCGATGACCAGTACCACGTCGGTCTGGGGGAAATCGTCGTTGATTTCGTCCATTTCCAGTACGATGTCGTACGGCACCTTGGCCTCGGCCAGGAGCACGTTCATGTGGCCCGGCAGACGACCGGCGACGGGGTGAATGGCAAAGCGCACTTCCACGCCCTTGTCCCGCAGGTATTTGGTGATTTCGCTGACCGCATTCTGGGCCTGCGCAACCGCCATGCCATAGCCCGGCGTAATGACCACGGACTGTGCATTGAGCAGCTCTTCACTGACTTCCTCGGCGGAGGTCTCGTGAATGGGCTGGTCCGCGGCAACGCCGCTGGAGCTGGACGAGGACTGCCCGAAGCCACCCAGGATGACGCTGACGAAAGAACGGTTCATGGCCTTGCACATGATGTAACTGAGAATCGCACCGCTGCTGCCCACCAGGGCGCCGGTCACGATCAGCAGGTCATTGCGCAGCATGAAACCGATCGCAGCCGCCGCCCAACCGGAATAACTGTTCAGCATGGACACCACCACGGGCATGTCTGCACCGCCAATGGCCATGATCAGATGCACACCCAGCAGCAGGGCCAGGCCGGTCATCACCACCAGCAGGGTGAGGCCGAACGCGTGGCTGTCAGTGCCCAGGAAGTAACTGCCCAGCACCACCGTCGCGACGATGATGGCGAGGTTCAGCCAGTGACGACCCGGCAGCATCATCGGTTTGCTGTCGATGGTGCCGTGCAGTTTGCCGCAGGCCACAATGGAGCCGGTGAAGGTTACCGCACCGATGAAGATACCCACATAGACCTCAACCAGCTCGATGGTGTGCTCGGCACCCACGGCGTTGATCAGCGGGTCCATGTAGCCACCGAAACCGACCAGCACCGCCGACAGGCCCACAAAGCTGTGGAGGATGGCCACCAGCTGGGGCATCTGGGTCATGACAACGCGCTGGGCGAGGATCAGACCGAAAATGCCACCGATGGCAATGGCCACCAGGGTGGAGATCAGGTTGTTGTTGCCGGTGTGGAACAAGGTCGCCGCGATGGCAATGACGATGCCGACGATGCCGTACACGTTACCGCGCCGGGCGGTTTCCTGATGACCCAGTCCACCCAGGCTGAGGATGAAAAGAATACTCGCTACTACGTAAGCTACGCTAACCAGTCCTGAATACATCGTGTCGCCTCCCTATTTCCGGAACATGTTGAGCATGCGATGAGTGACACGGAACCCGCCGGCAATGTTGATGCTGGCAATCAGGACCGCAAGGAAAGACACCACGCCGATCAGAACGCTGTCACTCTGGGCGAGGTGGAGCATGGCGCCGATGACGATGATGCCACTGATGGCGTTGGTCACACTCATCAACGGTGTGTGCAGCGCCGGCGTGACATTCCAGATCACCTGCCAGCCGATGAAGCAGGCCAGTACAAACACCGTGAAGTGCGTCAGGAAGCTCTGGGGTGCGTACGCGCCTACGCCGTACAGGGCTGCGGCGGTGACCACAGTCAGTGCGACCTGACCCAGGCTCTTGCGCCAGGCGGCTGGTGCCTCGGGCTCAGCGGACTTCGACGCCGGCTCTTCGGTGCCCGGTTTGGGCTGAGCGCTGGTCGGCGTCTTGGGCTTGGGTGGTGGCCAGGTGATCTCGCCCGCGTGGACCACGGTCACACCGCGGATCACGTCGTCTTCCATGTTCACATTGAACTGGCCGTCTTTTTCCGGGGTCAGCTCGGTGATCAGGTTGAGCAGGTTGGTGGAGTACAGCTCACTGGACACAGTGGCCATACGGCTGGGCAGATCGGTGTAGCCGATGATGGTCACGCCGTGTTCGCTGGCGATCTCGCCGGGCTTGGTCAGCTCACAGTTACCGCCACGCTCGGCCGCCAGATCCACAACCACGGAGCCGGGCTTCATGGCCTTGATCATGTCGGCGGTGATCAGCTTGGGCGCTGGTTTGCCGGGAATCAGGGCGGTGGTGATGATGATATCCACTTCCTTGGCCTGTTCCATGAACAGTTCCATTTCCTTGCGGATAAACTCGTCACTCATTTCCTTGGCGTAACCGCCGGTGCCGGAACCTTCCTCTTCCATTTCCACTTCGAGGAATTCGGCGCCCATGCTCTCGACCTGCTCCCGGACTTCCGGGCGGGTGTCAAACGCGCGCACAATGCCGCCCATGCTGCCGGCAGCGCCAACGGCTGCCAGGCCAGCAACGCCGGCACCGATGACCAGTACTTTGGCGGGCGGTACCTTACCGGCTGCAGTCACCTGACCGGTGAAGAAGCGACCGAAGTGCTGGGCGGCTTCCACCACCGCCCGGTAACCGGCGATGTTGGCCATGGAACTCAGGGCGTCCATTTTCTGGGCACGGCTGATCCGTGGGAGGCTGTCGATGGCGAACGAAGTGACTTTGCGCTCGGCCAGTTTATCGAGCAGTTCCGGATTCTGGGCCGGCCACAGGTAGCCCATCAGATAACTGTTTTCAGACAGCCACTGGCTTTCGTCGACGCCGTATTCGGGGTGGGTTTCCGGTGCCCGCACTTTCAGCACGCATTCGGCGGCTTCGTAGAGTTCCTTGGGTGTTTCAACAACCGTTGCCCCGGCTTCCTTATAGGCGGCATCGGGGAATTGGGCGCTAGCCCCTGCGTCGCGTTCAATGAACACCTCATGGCCAAGCTTGATCAGCTTGCGGACCGATGTGGGCGTTGCCGCCACCCGGTGTTCCTGTTCATGAATTTCTCTGGGAATGCCTAGTTTCATCGACTGATCCCTCCTAGTGTGCCGACGTTACCGGAAACTCAACAACGGGCTGACAGGTCACGTTTGTCTGTCAGGGAATCCGCCTGTCGACCGGAGAATACACAGAACCGCCAGGCTCTTTTTTGCATTCCGTCGACGAGATTTCTGATAACCCTTGTGGTCCGGTCAGTAATTCTACTGACTCTTAATTTATGGACCCTTGATTTTATTGATTTTTTTATTAATCCGACTATTTAACCGGGCGCTAAGATACCAGAACCTGCAAATTTTTGCAGGGTAACCTTGTCAAATCGTACTTTGATTGCTATCGGCGTCATGCCGGGGTAGTTCAGCGCCAGCGAACGAGGCAACCCCGGCGCAGCAGATAACGGGCCGTTTCCTCGCCCCGGTGCGTGTAGACCCACCATTGGCCGTCCTGATGATCCGGATCGCCCAGCACATAGCGCACCTGCTGAGCGCTCATGCCCTCCCGCACGCGGTGTCTGACCCGCAGGCTTCTGAGTTCGGTCGACTGGATGTAGCCGGCGTTACAGTCGGTATCCGGACTTTTACGGTGGGA
>JAWVWU010000220.1:0-4700 GCA_033723595.1 Marinobacter sp.
ACCTGGGGTTCAGCTACCTGCGTATTGCCACGTTGATGGCGACCATCCAACTGACCAAAGTCGTAGCGCCCAGTGTGTGGGGCTGGTTAGGTGACCGCAGCGGCAAGCGGGTCGGGCTGGTGCGGGTTGGCGCGGTGTTTGGCGCGCTCTGTTTTCTGGGTGTTTTTGTCGAGCCCGGCTTTTACGGCCTGTTGCTGGTTATGCTGGCCTTTACGTTCTTCTGGAACGCCATCCTGCCGCTGTATGAAGTCATTACCTTGCGGCAACTCGGAACTCAGCGGGAACGCTACGGACGTATTCGCCTCTGGGGCTCGGTGGGCTTTATCGTCAGTGTTGCCGGGGTCGGTGGGTTGCTGGACGCGGTGCCTTTGCGGCTGCTGCCCTGGATTGTGTTGCCGCTGTTCGCCGGCATCGTGATATCGACCTTCCTGTTACCGGCAGAAGGCGGCCCGCCCCGGTCTCCGGCGCCTCGGGGCAGTCTGAAACGCATCGTTACCGATCCGGCCGTGTTGTCGTTCTTCGCCATGAATTTTCTGCTGCAGGTGTCTCATGGCGCCTACTACACGTTCTTCAGCATCCATCTCGAGCAGCATGGCTATGGCAAGATCGCCACGGGCCTGCTGTGGTCCCTGGGTGTGCTGGCAGAAATCGGACTGTTTCTGGTCATGCACCGGATATTTCGCCGCTACGCCGTTCGTACCATTGCCCTGGCGGCGCTGGCACTGACGCTGGTGCGATGGGTGATGATCGCCGAGGCGTCGGACGTCCTGGTGCTCCTGATTATTGCCCAGTGTCTGCACGCGGCGTCCTATGGTGCGTTGCACGCCCTGTCGGTGCAGTACGTTCAGGGCTATTTCGGCCAACACCATCACGGTCAGGGGCAGGCACTTTATAGCGGCCTGACATTCGGCGCGGGCGGCGCCGCCGGCGCCTGGCTATCGGGCTTGCTGGTCGACGGGTTCGGTACTGAGATGGCTTTTCTCGGCAGTGCGGCTGCCATGGCCATTGCACTCGTCATCACCTGGTTCGGCCTCAGGCCGCCGCCCGTGCCTGAGGCCCATTAACCAGCCGGGCCATCAGCGCAACTCGTCCACGATCGCCAGCATCGCTCGGGCAGGCGACGTGAGCAAGCGTCCGCGCAACGCGACAGCCCCCAGCATGCGGCTGACCCGGGCGCTGACCGGTAAAACCTTCAATGTATCGTCAATCATGTTGTCCGGCAGCACGCTCCAGCCCAGTCCGACACTGGTCATGACCTTGATGGTTTCCAGGTAATTCGTCGGCATCTGGGGGCTCAGGGACAGGCTCGCTTCCAGAAACAGTCGGCTGACGGCCCGGGTGGTGGAAGTCCCGGCTTCGGGCAACAGCGCGCTGAAGTTGGCCAGGTCGGCCAGCGTCGGCCGGACCATATCAGCCAGCGGATGGCCGTGACCGACGACAAAGGCCATGGGGTCCTGCCAGCGGGCATGGACTTCGAAGCGTCGGTCCATGCGGTCGTCCAGCGTCACGAAGGCCAGCTCCGCCTGGCGTTTGCTCATCTGGTCATAGCCGCTTTCCGAGTCCATGAACTGCAGGCTGAGGGTGACTGCGGCATGCTCCCGGTTGAACCGCCTGAGCCAGGCCGGCAGGTGATGTAGGCCGATATGATGGCTCGCGATGAGGCTGAGGTGACCCTGAACCCGTCCGGAATCGTCACGCATGGACAGGCGGGCGTTGTGAACCTCATCCAGAATGCGTCGGGCATGGGGCAATAACCGTGATCCCGCCTCGGTGATCTGCAACTCCCGATGTCCGCGATCGATCAGACTGACGCCCAACTGGTGTTCCAGGGCCGCCAGCCGTTTGCTGACCGCCGGCTGCGTCAGGTGCAGGGTTTCGGCAGCTTCGGAAAACGAACCCTGGTCAACCACGGCAATGAACGCTTTAAGCGAGTTTGGATCCATTGTCGTATTCCGTTATGGAATGGTAGTGATAATAAACATGAATTGAGGTTATTCCATCAGAGGGTATACCATGTTCGGCACAATCACCACCCACGCACATTCACCGGCCCGGAGGCGCTTATGGCAGGCAAGACCCTGTATGACAAATTATGGGATGATCATCTGGTCAAGCAGCGGGACGACGGGTCCGCGCTGATCTATATCGATCGTCACCTGTTGCACGAAGTGACCTCTCCCCAGGCCTTTGAAGGGCTGCGCCTGGCACATCGTAAACCCTGGCGTCTGGACGCCAATCTCGCCGTTCCCGATCACAACGTTCCCACCACGGACCGGGCTCGCGGCATTGACGGCATTGTCGACCCGGTATCGCGTATTCAGGTCGAAACGCTCGACAAGAACTGCGATGAATTCGGCATCCTGGAGTTCAAGATCCTGGACCAGCGTCAGGGCATTGTGCACGTCATTGGCCCGGAGCAGGGCGCTACTCTGCCAGGCATGACCATTGTCTGTGGTGACTCCCACACGTCGACGCATGGGGCGTTTGGCACCCTTGCACACGGTATTGGTACCTCGGAAGTCGAGCACGTGCTTGCCACCCAGTGTCTGGTCCAGCAAAAAATGAAAAACATGCTGGTCAAAGTCAATGGCACCTTGTCGGCCGGTATTACCGGCAAGGACGTGGTCCTGGCCATTATCGGCCGTATCGGCACCGCTGGCGGCACCGGTTGCGCGATTGAGTTTGGCGGCGAGGCGATTCGGAATCTGTCGATGGAAGCGCGGATGACCATCTGCAATATGGCTATCGAGGCAGGCGCCCGGGTGGGCATGGTAGCGGTGGATGACACCACCATCGACTACGTACGCGGACGCCCGTTTGCCCCGAAAGGCGAGCAGTGGGACCAGGCGGTTGCCTACTGGAACACACTTCACAGCGACGAGGATGCGGTGTTCGACAAGGTCGTTGAGCTCGACGCGGGCGACATCAAGCCGCAGGTCACCTGGGGCACGTCACCGGAGATGGTGGCCGGCGTGGATGGCCGGGTGCCGGATCCGGCAAACGAGTCCGACCCGATTCGGCGCGAGGGTATCGAACGGGCACTGAAATACATGGGCCTGAAGCCCAACACGCCGATTGCCGATATTCGTCTGGACCGTGTCTTCATCGGCTCCTGCACCAACTCGCGCATTGAAGATCTGCGGGAGGCGGCAGCGGTGGTCAAGGGCCGCAAGGTGTCTCCGACATTGAAACAGGCCATGGTTGTGCCCGGTTCTGGGCTGGTCAAACATCAGGCCGAGCAGGAGGGACTGGACAAGATTTTCCTGGAAGCCGGCCTGGAATGGCGGGATCCGGGCTGCTCCATGTGTCTGGCGATGAACGCGGACAAACTGGGCCAGGGTGAGCACTGCGCCTCGACTTCCAATCGTAATTTCGAGGGGCGACAGGGCTTCGGCGGCCGTACCCATCTGGTTAGCCCTGCCATGGCGGCTGCTGCTGCCATTGCAGGCCATTTCACCGATGTGCGCGAGCTGAGCCACTAACGAGTCGAGGAGATCTGATATGCAAGCGTTCAGTCAACACACTGGTGTGGTCGCGCCGATGGACCGGTCCAACGTCGACACCGACATGATCATTCCCAAACAGTTTCTTAAATCCATCAAACGGACGGGGTTCGGCCCCAATCTGTTCGATGAATTGCGCTACCTGGACGAAGGGCAGCCGGACCAGGACACCTCGCAACGACCGTTGAATCCGGATTTTGTCCTCAACCAGGCGCGCTACCGTGATGCCAGCGTGCTTCTGGCCCGGCGTAATTTTGGTTGTGGGTCGAGCCGCGAGCATGCGCCCTGGGCGCTGGAAGATTTCGGATTTCGGGTCATTATCGCACCCAGTTTTGCCGATATTTTCTATAACAATTGCTTTAAGAATGGTCTGTTACCTATTGTTCTTAATGAAGATATAGTTGACCGTTTATTCCGTGAGACTGCGGATCAGCCGGGCTATCAACTGACGGTCGACTTACAGGCCAAAACCGTGACCACTCCCGACGGTGAACGCTTTGAATTCGAGGTTGATGACTTTCGGCGGCACTGTCTGCTCAATGGCCTCGATGACATCGGCGTGACCCTGGAGGACGCCGACACCATCAAGGCGTATGAAAGCAGTCGTCGCAAAACTGCGCCCTGGTTGTTTGACGCAGCGCCCTGATCGGGCAGACAGGCGTCCCGTCTGGCGTTGCCGGCGGGTTGATAGCCAGAATCATCGAATGAATCCAGAAAGTTGAAAGGGAACCCGTTATGTCCAGATCTGTCCTGTTGTTGCCCGGCGACGGCATCGGCCCGGAAATTGTGCGTGAGGCTGAAAAGGTATTGCACAAGGTGAATGAGCGCTTTGCGCTGGACCTGTCTTTCGAGACCGCGTTGGTCGGTGGCGCGGCGATCGATGCTGACGGCCAGCCGCTGTCATCCGATACGCTGGAAAAAGCCAGGAAAGCCGATGCTATCCTGCTCGGCGCAGTCGGCGGCCCCAAATGGGACGGTCTGGAAATGGCTATTCGGCCGGAGAAAGGCCTGCTGGGGTTGCGCTCCGGACTGGGCCTGTTTGGTAATCTGCGCCCTGCTATTTTATACCCGCAACTGGCTTCGGCCTCCTCGCTCAAACCGGAGGTGGTCTCGGGCCTGGACATTCTGATCGTGCGTGAGCTGACCGGCGGCATCTATTTCGGAGAGCCGCGGGGTGTGCGGACGCTCGACAACGGC
>JAWVWU010000221.1:0-4694 GCA_033723595.1 Marinobacter sp.
GGCGGACCCCGACAGCGAATTCCCGGTGGTGTATATCTCGTTTCCGGCGGCCAAGGACCCGAGCTACCAGGACCGCTATCCCGGTACGGCTACCATCGAGATCGTGGCACCGACCACCTATGAGCAGTTCGAGCCCTGGCACGACACCACCTGGGGCAAGCGCGGTGCCGACTACGAGGCTCTCAAAGCGCGCCTGACGGAGCGTCTACTGGAGAAACTCTACGACAAACTGCCGCAACTGCGGGGCAAGGTGGACTACGTCGAGACCTCCACACCGCTGTCAACGGCCTGGTTCTGCCGGTACGGCCGGGGAGAATTGTATGGCCTTGATCACACACCGGAACGGTTTGATCAGGCCTGGCTGCGTCCGAAAACCGCCATCGGCGGGCTCTACCTGACGGGGCAGGACATCCTGACGTGCGGCGTGGTCGGTGCGATGATTGGCGGCCTGATCACCACGCTGGCGATACAGGGCGTCCGGGGGGCGAAACTGGCCAAGACGATTTTCGTCGACCGGGCGTCCCGGTGGCCCGCTCCGGCCAGCAAAGCTGCGGTCGAATAAACCGGTCGCGGCCTCAGATGCCGGTCTCGGCCTGCCAGATGTCGACGCCGCCGATGGCCCAGTGATCGTTCTCGTTCACCATGGTGTAGAAGCTGTCCCAGAGCAGGCCGGATGGCCCCTGGAACTGGACCTGCTGGATCTGGAACCCATCGTGGGGAATCAACCGGCCAAAATGAATGGCACTGGCCTGGTAGATCGCCGGATACTGGCTTCGGACCATTCGCAAAAAGGCCCGGGGCGTCTGCAGCCTCTGTTTGACGCTGGTGCTGGCGTAATGCCAGGCCGATTCCGCATCGTCGGTCGCAAACGCCTCGATCTGCGACAGGATCGCGTCGCGGATGCCGTCCGCGGGTTCGTCGGCAAGGGCCTGCCTGCTCACGCCGGCGGCGAGAAGACACAGGCTCAGTGCAAAAAGAAAATTCAGTGACGGTTTCATACAGCCTCCCACTGTCTCTTGAACTATACGCACTGGCGACACCCGCGGATTGGCCGACCGTACGGCGATGGGGACCTGATCCGGTATCGCAGGGACGGCGCGGCGCGCATTGTGCTGACCTCGCCAACTCGCCTACCATCAACGGCGTACTGCACGACGGCGCATTGATCGCGCCGGGCGCAGAATCACTTTTTCAGAGGCTCGTCGAAAATGCCAGGTTTTTCCCGCAAGCAGGCCCGCAGGGCACTGGATCATGAGGCCGGACAGGTCAAGCAGGACCGGCTGGAAAGTCTTCTGGAACGTCAGAAGGCGATCGAAGACAAGGTCAAAAACAGCGGCCGTTTGAAGCGGTTCGGCGGTGACATCCGGCTGATGTTTTCCATGCTCAAGGACTACTGGCAGGGGCATTACCGGGCTATTCCCTGGAAGAGCGTCGCGGCCATAGCCGGTGCGCTGATCTATGTCCTCAATCCGCTGGACCTGATTCCGGATATGATTTTCGGCTTTGGCCTGCTCGATGACGCCGGCGTGGTGGCGGCCTGCCTGAGCCTGGTGGAATCGGATCTGATCGCCTATGCGGCGTGGAAGGAGAGCCGGGACAGCGGCGACGCCACCGCCCCGGATAAAACAGACCGGCCCTGAGCCGGCCAGGACCTGCGGTCAGTCTTTCAGGGTTTTCATGTCAATCACAAACCGGTATTTGACATCACCCTTCTTCATGCGCTCATACGCGTCATTGATGTTGCGGATGTCGAGCATTTCCACATCGCAGGTGATGTTGTGCTCGGCACAGAAATCCAGCACTTCCTGAGTCTCCGGCATTCCGCCGATCAGTGATCCCGCCAGCACCCGGCGCTTGTAAACCAGGTTGCGGGCGTTCACGGTGGGCTCGAGCGGTTCCAGCAGGCCGACCAGGATATGACTGCCGTCGAAACGCAGCGCCTCAAGGTAGGGGTTGACGTCGTGCTGCACCGGAATGGTGTCCAGCATGAAGTTGAACTGACCCGCAACCGCAGCCATCTGCTCTGGATCGGTGGAAATCACCACGTGATCGGCACCCTGGCTCTTCGCTTCCGCCACCTTGCTTTCCGAGCGGGTGAAAATGGTCACTTCGGCACCCAGCGCCTTGGCAAATTTGACGCCCATGTGCCCGAGGCCACCCATACCAATCACCCCGACCTTGTCTCCGGCCTTGACGCCGTAGTGACGCAGGGGCGAGTAGGTGGTGATCCCGGCACACAGAATCGGCGCGGCACTGGCCAGATCCAGACTGGCCGGGATGTTGACCACGAAGCGCTCACTGACCACCACGTGATCCGAGTAGCCCCCGTAGGTCACCGACCCGTCGTGACGATCAAGGCCGTTGTAGGTTCCGGTCATGCCCTCAAAACAGTATTGCTCGAGGCCGGCATCACAGGCTGAACAGCTGCGGCAGGAGTCGACCATGCAGCCCACACCCACGACATCACCCACCTTGAACCGGCTGACCTTGTCGCCGACCGCGGTGACGTGACCAATGATCTCGTGGCCGGGCACCACCGGGAATCGGGAATTGCCCCAGTCGTTGTTGGCGAAATGGATGTCGGTATGGCATACGCCGCAGTAATCGATGTCAATCGAGACGTCATCTTCGCGCAGGTCGCGACGCTCGAAACTGAACGGTGCTAATGCAGACTCGGCGGATTGAGCCGCGTAACCGCTTGCCTTGGACATAATCAGCATCCTATTTGGTTGAGTGAACCCTACTTTATACGGCCTCGTGGCCGATCAGGCCAGCCCACCGGCCCGCTATTCGACTAAGGGATGACCCTTACGACGGTGCCGCGGCGGCACCGGGCCCCACAAACAGGCACAGGCCGATTATGCGCACTATTTAAGTGCATTTAAGTCAGAAAATTCGCCCTGGAATCGTTCGAAAACTCACCAAGCGGGCATTCAACCCCCTATCAGCCCGACAAATGCCCATTATTGGAACATCATTTGCTTCATCTGCCCTCCAACAATGCACAACGCCGATTTTAGCGGCGGTCATTCACCTGAAGCGAGGTATTCCGTGGATATCACGAGCGCCATACAGACTCTCACCGAAAGCGCCAATACCCTGTTCATCCTGATTGGCGCCGTGATGGTGCTGGCCATGCACGCCGGATTTGCCTTCCTCGAAGTCGGTACCGTCCGCCACAAGAACCAGGTCAACGCCCTGGTCAAGATCATGACCGATTTCGGGGTGTCGGCGGTCGCCTACTTTTTTGTGGGCTACTACGTCGCCTACGGCCAGACGTTCATGGCCAGCGCCACCGAACTGACGGCCAACCACGGCTACGAACTGGTCAAATTTTTCTTTCTGATGACGTTCGCCGCAGCCATTCCCGCCATCGTGTCCGGCGGCATAGCCGAGCGCGCCCGGTTCTATCCCATGCTGGTCGCGTCGGGCTGCATTGTGGGTCTGCTCTACCCGTTTTTCGAAGGGATCGTGTGGAACGGCAACTTTGGCCTGCAGGACTGGCTGACGTCCCATTTTGGTGCAGCGTTTCACGACTTCGCCGGCTCCGTCGTGGTGCACGGCGTGGGTGGCTGGATTGCCCTGGCCGCCATTCTGTTGCTCGGCGCCCGAAACGGGCGCTACCG
The DNA here is from genome assembly GCA_033723595.1 of Marinobacter sp. Lineage (GTDB taxonomy): Bacteria > Pseudomonadota > Gammaproteobacteria > Pseudomonadales > Oleiphilaceae > Marinobacter. The sequence goes on from JAWVWU010000221.1 coordinate 3,627, forward strand.
GAACGGCCGGGTGGTGGCCTTCGCACCCTCGAACATTCCCTTCCTGGCACTCGGCGCCTGGATCCTGACGGTGGGCTGGTTTGGCTTTAACGTGATGTCCGCCCAGACCCTGGACGGCATCAGTGGTCTGGTCGCCGTGAACAGCCTGATGGCCATGGTCGGCGGGCTGCTGGTGGCCATGATTGTTGGCCGCACCGACCCCGGTTTTATTCACAACGGCCCATTGGCCGGCCTGGTGGCTGTCTGCGCCGGCTCCGACCTGATGCATCCGGTCGGCGCGCTGGTGACCGGCGGCATTGCCGGCGCCCTGTTCGTGTTCCTGTTCGAATGGGCCCAGAACCGCATGCCCCGGCTGGATGACGTGCTCGGGGTCTGGCCATTGCACGGCGTCTGCGGGGTCTGGGGCGGCATTGCGGCCGGCATTTTCGGGCAGCAGTTCGCCGGCGGCCTCGGTGGAATCAGTCTGATGTCGCAACTGATCGGGTCCGTGCTGGGCATTCTGGTGGCGTTCACGGGCTCATTCATCATCTATGGCATTATCAAAACCGTCACGGGGATACGACTGTCGGAGGAAGAGGAGTTCAACGGCGCGGACGTCAGCATTCACCGCATCGGCGCCAACGCCCCGGATTGACCCGCGGTCACGGAAGCCGTTGCCGCGTCAGCGGTAACGGCTCTGATCGAGGGTCAGCAGCCGGTCCGGATGAAACACCATCAGGCCGGTGACCACAGCGCCATTCACAAAGCCCTCGGGAATCAGGATCAGGGGCAGGTAGCGCAGGTAATCGTGGACCAGGAAGTCCCAGTCGTAGACGCCTGCCGACCAGAGCAGGGTCACCATCAGGCAGCCCGCCGAGGCAACCGCGATGCCCGCGCCAAAGAAGCCGCAGAAGAAGATGTAGGCAAAGAAATTCCGAAAGCCCCGCCGGCGTTCCCAGATCATAATGCTGTGACTCACCAACGCGGGAATGAACACCGTGACAAGCGCGTTGACGGCGAACAGACGCAGCGACTCCTGGCCGGTAATGACCACCGACGCCAGGGCCAGCAAGCCGGCGAGAACCGCCA
>JAWVWU010000222.1:0-4675 GCA_033723595.1 Marinobacter sp.
AGTATCGGGCAATCTGGGCAATATTCGACTCAAGCCGGGCGACGTACTGTTGCTGGAGGCGCGGCCGGCGTTTGTCAGTCGGCAGCGCTACAACAAGGACTTCCTGCTCATCAATGATCTCGAGACCGAGACGCCCCGCCACGATCGTGCCTACGTTTCCTGGGGCATACTGGTATTGCTGGTGGGCGCGGTTGCGATGGGGTTGCTCAGCATGCTTAACGGTGCGCTGATCGGTGCCGCCTTGATGATCATGACCGGGTGCTGTTCGGTCGGGCAGGCCCAGAAAGCGGTGGACGTTCCGGTGGTTCTGACGATTGCCGCGTCGTTTGCGCTGGGGGCAGCCCTTGAAAGCACCGGCGCAGCCGGTTACGCCGCTGAAAAGATCCTGGCACTGAGCCAGGGGCAGACCCTGCTGACGGTGCTTCTGGTGTACTTTGCTGTGTCAGTGCTCACGGAAGTGGTCACCAACAATGCCGCGGCGGTGCTGGTGTTGCCGATCGTGCTATCGATGACTGACAGCCTCGGTGTGCCCGCCGAGCCGTTCGTCATTGCGGTGATGATGGCGGCTTCTGCCAGTTTTGCGACACCGCTGGGCTATCAGACCAATATGATGGTGTTTGGTCCGGGCGGCTATCGCTTTACCGATTTCATACGGGTGGGTGTGCCCATGAACCTGCTGATCGGCCTGGTTACGGTTGGCGTGATCGCGATGGTGTATGACCTGCCGCTGAGTTGAGGGCTGGCCGGTTTTCAGCGGCGGGTCAGGCCAGAATGTCGCAGCAAAGCACTTTGAGCTCGCCGTTGTCCGGGAAAGCCAGCGACAGAGTGACACACATATAGGCGCCGGTGACGGAGAGGTAGGGCCGGGTGACGTGAATGCGTTCGGGCTGGGCGAGGGCCTGCTTGAGATAGTGTTGTCGGTACCAGTCTGCACTGGCGGTGTTTTCCAGCGGCATGAAACGAAGATCCCGGGACCGTGATGTCGTCGGCGCTATCAGCGTATCGTCAATCTGCACCCCAATAGCATTGATCAGGTAGCAGCGGGACACCGTGTGGTGAGTGAGCAAGGTATGGCAGGCGATGGCCAGCGTGCTGCCCTCGCGTAACTGGTGAACGGCCTGTTCGAACAGGCTGCTGAAAAACTCGGTAATTTGCTGGGTCGGATCAAGTTGGGACCGGTTGCGATGCTTGTAGTCCGCCAGCAGGCTCTCCAGGTTGGGGGTCACCGCTGGCATGGTTTTTAGATCGAGACTTGGGTGGCTGAAGTAGAATCCCTGGACAAAGTCCACCCCCGCATCAATCGCGATCATGGCCTGGTCGTGCGTTTCCACCCCTTCCAGGAGAACAAGGCAGCCAGACTGGTGAAGCAGTGAGGCAATGCCATTGAGGATTTGGCGTGCTTTCTTGTCCGCCGTCGCGCGTGTCAGCAATGAACGGTCGAGTTTGACAATATCCGGCGACAGGTTCCAGATACGCTCGAAATTCGAGTGTCCCGCGCCGAAGTCATCGATGGCGGTCAGGCAACCTAGCTGCTGGTAGTAAGCCACGGTATCCCGAAGCTGGGCGGAGTCGTCCGTGGGCTGCTCGACAATTTCGATCACGACCCGATGAGGTGGCAGACCGGTGCGCTGCAATAACTGCCCAAAAAAGGAGTCATAGCGCCGACCGTTGGCGACAACCTTGGGTGATACATTCAGGAAAAGCCAGTTCAGCGAATCGTCGAAGCTGGCGTAGTTCTTGACATGAAGATAGCGGCATAGCCGGTCAAGCAGGATGTTTTCCGACTCGGACGTCGGCAATTGGAAAAGGTGCAGGGGAAGGACAGAGGCGTTGTCGGTATCAAAGGCTCGAATCAGTGCTTCGTAACCGACCACTCGCTTGTGTGAGATGCTGAATATCGGCTGAAGGGCAGTGCGCAGCGTCAGGCCCTGGAATGACGCACTCCACCCATGGTCAGATGGCGTCACCATCGGGACGATCGAGTCCAGTTCAGGAAGTGCCGGCGATTGGGGCAGCGTCGATGACATATCTCAGGGCTGAAATTGTGTAACGAATACGTCAGAACAATCCCGACCTGCGATGTTCCAACCTGTTTGTACGGTTGGGCACGCCACATTGAATCGCCGTATCGTGCTCACCCCGCGTCAGGAGAGCATGCCAAAATACGGGCAAACTTACCAGTATTTCATGACATTAAGGACAGAACTTAATGTGCTGAGGCCAAAAGCTGACCATTGTATGATCAGTTGTTGCTGGGGACGGCTATACGCTCGTCGAATTCCGTTTCCATGATTAGGCTCTCATGTCGATGCTATTAATGAGCCGTGAGACGATCGCGTAAGCGATTTCAGGCTCCGTCAGCATCTATATTAGCGCCGTGGTCAATCGCCTCAATCCGTAGAATCCGTATCCGACGAACGTCAAAGGCCTGGCTCGGGGGCATTGACCGAACGATCTTCGTTCTCAGAGCGCTGACGAATCCGCACGGTCAGGATGACGATTCTCGTTGCAACGGCATAGGCGCAACTGGCGGTAGAACTGAGCGATAAAAATCACCAGCGAAATAAGCAGACCCGCCCACAGGTACGGTTGCGCGGCGCGCAGTGTCCCGCTGATTGAGAACTCGACCAGGAGCATCAGTGCCAACGCGAGCAGTCCGTTGATGAAGGCGGTGATCATGGCTTGTCGACAGGCTTTGATGGTCGTTTTCATAATGTCTGCTCGAACCGATTCTGGAATGTTGCACATCAGTAACTGAATCAACCTCAATCGAGAATACGGTCTGGGATGTGTCGCCTCCATGCGTGGATTCCGCTATTTAAAACCGCTGACTCGCTGGCCCGGCTTAACAGATTGGTGTCCGGCGCCGAGGCTCCATATAATGTGCAACCTGACAGCAACTGCGACCGGCGCTCGATAGGCCAGCATGTGACCAGCGCCGGAAGCAGCCATTAACAACCGTCAATATGAGGCCTCCATGCCAGAGTTTCAGACATCGGATGAAGGGTTTGAGCGCGTTTCGCTGAGAGATTACACCGAGAAGGCGTACCTGGATTATTCCATGTACGTCATTCTCGATCGGGCGCTTCCGAATGTCGGCGACGGACTCAAGCCGGTTCAGCGGCGGATTATCTACGCCATGTCCGAACTGGGTTTGCGATCCACCTCGAAATACAAAAAGTCGGCCCGTACCGTGGGCGATGTGCTGGGCAAGTTTCACCCCCACGGTGACAGCGCCTGCTATGAAGCCATGGTGCTGATGGCGCAGCCGTTCTCCTATCGTTATCCGCTGGTTGACGGGCAGGGCAACTGGGGCTCCCCGGACGACCCCAAATCGTTTGCTGCGATGCGTTATACCGAATCCCGGCTGGCAGCCTTTGCCGACGTGCTGCTGGGTGAATTGGGCCAGGGCACAGTGGACTGGGTACCCAACTTCGACGGAACCATGGATGAGCCGTCCACGCTGCCCGCCCGGCTGCCTCACGTTCTGCTCAATGGCACGACGGGCATTGCCGTGGGCATGGCGACGGATATTCCGCCGCACAACGTACGCGAGGTGGCAGCGGCCTGCATACGGCTGCTCGACGATCCCGACGTCACGATTGACCAACTGTGCGAGCACATCAAGGGACCGGATTTTCCGACCCGGGCGGAGATCATTACGCCCCGCAAGGATTTACGCCAGATGTATCAGACGGGCCGTGGATCGCTTCGTATGCGGGCGCGCTGGATCAATGAAGGCGGCGAAATTGTTGTCACGGACCTGCCTCATCAGGTCTCCGGCAACCGGGTTCTTGAACAGATTGCGCAGCAGATGCAGGCCAAGAAACTGCCGATGGTGGCCGATCTGCGTGACGAGTCGGACCATGAGAACCCGACTCGCCTGGTTATCATTCCTCGCTCGGGGCGGGTCGATCAGAACAGTCTGATGACCCACCTCTTTGCCAGTACCGATCTGGAGAAAACGTACCGGGTCAACATCAACGTGATCGGCAACGATGGCCGACCGGCGGTCAAGGACCTGCATACTCTGCTGACTGAATGGCTGGCCTACCGACGCACCACCGTGACTCGTCGCCTGCAGTATCGTCTCGATAAGGTTCTGGCTCGTCTGCACATCCTTGAAGGCCTGTTGATTGCCTATCTGAACATCGATGAGGTGATTGAGATTATCCGCACCTACGACAAGCCCAAGGCCGAACTGGTGGCCCGATTCGGCCTGTCGGAGGATCAGGCTGAAGCGATTCTCGAGCTGAAGCTGCGTCATCTGGCCAAGCTTGAGGAAATGAAAATCCGTGGCGAGCAGGACGAACTTGCCGGGGAACGGGATGAGCTGCAAGCTATCCTGGGCTCCCAGGACCGACTGCGTGAGCTGATCAAGTCCGAGTTACAGGAAGACGCAGACAAATACGGCGACGACCGTCGTTCACCGATCGTCGAGCGGGAAGAGGCACGGGCGTTCAGTGAGCTGGACCTGGTCTCCAACGATCCGGTCACCGTGGTGCTGTCGGAGAAGGGCTGGGTGCGGGCAGCAAAAGGCCACGACATCGAGCCGGAGGGCCTGAGTTACAAGGCGGGCGACCGGTTTGCCCTGGCCGTGCGCGGCCGCAACAATCAGCAGGCCATATTCCTGGACTCGACCGGCCGGGCCTACGCTCTGCTGTCCCACACGCTA
>JAWVWU010000223.1:0-4674 GCA_033723595.1 Marinobacter sp.
GCCCGCAGTTGATTAAGCATTACCCGTTCGGCGGCTTCACCCGCACGGCCGGCTTGCCGTTCCAGAGCACCTAAAAGGAACCAGAAAAGCGTCGCCAGCACACACAGGCTGACGCCGAACCGGAAACGGCGCCGGGTGAGGTCGCCGATACGGCCAGCAAGACTCAAGGTTGCCGGCACGTCATCCTCGTCCCATGGCGGCAGCCCCCAGATCCCAGATCGGCAGGAATACGCCCAGTGCCAGGATCAGCACGAGCACCCCCATCGCCACAATCAGAATCGGTTCAATGGACTCGGCCAGCCGCTTGAGTCCGTAGTCCACATCCTCATCGTAAAAATCCGCCACGTTCACCAGCATCTCGTCCACGGAGCCGGTTTCCTCACCGACGGCGATCATCTGCAAGATTAGCGGCGTGAACATACCACTGGCACGTGCTGTTCGGAGCAGGCTGTCGCCACGTTCAATGCCCACGCGCATCTCGCGGATGTGCTGGGCGATCCAGGCGTTATCGGTGGCGTCAGCGACCACCGTCAGCGCGCTGGTTACCGGCATGCCGGCGGCCTGCATGCTGGCAAAGTTGCGCGCAAAACGACTCAGTGTGATCAGTTCCAGCAGTGGCCCGATGATGGGTACCCGCAATTTGTAGCGATCCCAGGTACGGCGCCCCGCCTCGGTATTTTTCCATTGCCGGACCAGCACGGCGCCGGCTGCGAACAGAAAACCCAGCACGTACCAGTAACCAATCAGGAAATTCGAGGTCGCCACCAGCAACTGGGTCAGATAAGGCAGGTCGGCACCCAGCTTGGCAAACACCGTGGCAAACTTCGGAATCACCAGGAAGTTCACAATCATCAACGCCGTCAGAAGCGCGACGGCCACGAACGTCGGATAGCGCATGGCCTGGCTGAGCCGACGCTTGGTGTCCCGCTCAAGCTCCAGGATATCCGAGAGCCGCTTGAAGGCATCATCCAACTGGCCGGTGTTCTCACCCACGTGAATCATCGCCACAAAAAGCTCGGAGAATACCCTGGGGTGCGCCTGCATGGCGGTGGCCATCGTGACCCCACCTTCCAGACGATCCGTCAGATCATTGAGCACGTCAGCGAGCACCGGCGACCGTGACGTGTCCGCCAGCCCCCGCATGGTGCGGATCAGGGGTATGCCGGCCCGGGTCAGTGCGTGCATCTGGCGACAGAACACGATGAGTTCATCCAGCGTGATTCGGCGGCGGAACAGCGGCAGGTCGTTGAGCCGGGACAGTGACGATTCACGGCTCGGCTTTTCCTTGATCTGCAACGGCGTGATGCCCTGGCGCATGAGCTCACCCGCCGCGGCATCAATATTGACGGCGTCAATCGCGCCTTGCTGTGTAGCGCCGGTTGAATCCTTGCCCCGGTAGGAGAATTCCATCGCTAGACTCCACTTCCATCAGTGGACTTTTCGGTGGCGGACAGTGTGGGTGCCACCTCTTCCAGGGAAAAATCGCCTTCAGACATTGCAGTCACTCGCGCCACTTCGCTGAGGCTGGTAACACCCTCCAATGCGCAGTCGAGGGCGCACTGGCCCAGGGGGCGATACAGTTCGCTGCGCCGGGCGGCGCGGGTAAACTCGGCAACATTCTGGCGGCGCAGGGCATCAAGCATGGACTCGTCAAGCTCCAGCATTTCATAAACGCCGACACGCCCCTTGTAGCCGGTGTTGCTGCATTGGTAGCAGCCTCGGCCCTGGACGAAGCCTGCAGCGATGTCGAGGGGGTCGCGGTTAAAGGATGCCAGCCAGATGTGCTCCTGATCGGTGGGCGCATAGTCTTCCTTGCAGTTTTCACAGACCCGGCGGATCAGCCGCTGCGCGATGACACCCAGCAACGAACTGGCGACCAGGAATGGCTGCGCGCCCATATCAATCAGGCGCATGGCGCTGCTTATCGAGTCATTGGTATGCAGTGTCGATAGCACCATGTGGCCGGTCATCGCAGCCCGCAAGCCAATCTCAACGGTTTCCCGATCCCGCATTTCCCCCACCAGGATCACATCAGGGTCTTGCCGCAGCCCCGCCCGGAGAACGGTCGCGAACTCCAGTCCGATCTTCGGGTTCACCTGAACCTGAGTAATCCTTGGAAGGCGATACTCAACCGGGTCCTCTGCGGTGATGATCTTTATTTCCGGTTGATTGAGTTCCGTCAATGCGCCGTACAGAGTGGTGGTTTTACCACTGCCCGTCGGACCGGTAACCAGCAGCATCCCATGGGGCCGATGAATGAGATGCCGGAAACGTTCGAGGAGTTTTGGGGGCATACCGGTACCGGACAGATCCAGCGTGCCCTGGGACTGATCCAGCAGTCGCATGACCACGGATTCGCCGTACTGCACCGGCATGGTGGAGACCCGCACATCGATACTGCGTCCTTTAACGCGCACGTTAAAACGGCCGTCCTGCGGTAATCGCTTCTCCGAGATATTCAGGCCGGCCATGAGCTTGAGGCGAAGGACCAGAGCCGAGTTGACCCGTTTTTCCTTCATCACCTGTTCCTGGAGAACACCGTCCACGCGCTGGCGAATCCGGACCACACTCTCGTCCGGCTCGATGTGGATATCGGAACTGCGCGCTTGTACCGCATCCTCAAACAGGGTTTGCAGGAGCTTGACGACCGGTGCCTCGGCACTCTCGGACTCGGCCGACAAATCGGCCAGGTCAAAGGCATCCTCTCCCAGCTCACCTTCGAGCTCCTCGGCGAGAGAGGCGATTTCATCGGTCCGGCGATAGACCAGATCAAGCGTGTTGAGTAATTCACTTTCCCGGACCACCGCCTGCTTGACCGGCTGCTTCAGTACCCGCACCAGCTCATCGTAGGCGAAAATATCCATGGGATCGGTCATGCCGACCAGTAACTCGCCTCCCTGCTCAGCGAGGACGATACTGCGGAAGCGGCGGGCCAGCGCTTCGGGCAGCCGCTTGACCAGCTCGTTACGGAACTGGAAATGACGTAATTGAACAAACGGGATATCGAGTTGACGCGACAGGAAGTTCAGCAGATTGTCTTCCTCAACGTAACCCAGATCGATCAGTGTCCGGCCCAGTTTACGGCCCGAATTTTTCTGCTCACGTAACGCCGTCATCAACTGCTCTTCCGTGATGACCTCGTTCTGGACCAGCAGATCCCCGATACGGATTTTCTTTTTGGGCTCGGCGACATTCTTCGGATCAATCATGATCTGGCCCCCGGTCTGCAACGGTCAGCATAGTCATTCAGCCCGCTCCCAGTGAGTTGAGTCGTTCAGTGCAGTAGTCAGCCAGCGCCGGCGGCAAATCAGGTAGCGCCAGCGCCTGCTGGTACGCGCGCCGGGCACTGCCGGGCTGCTGATCGGATTCCAGAGCAATCGCCAGTCCCACCCACCAGGACGAGCGACCGTTATCGTGGGCAATCAGTTCCGACCAGCGCAGTGCGGCGTCGCTGAATCGGCCCTGTTGTTGCAGCAATGTGGCCAGCGTGACCAGATACTCGGTGTGCCCGGCCACCGGCGGAACACGAGACTCCAGCGCTGCCACCGACTCGCTGGTCCGGCCAAGGGACAGCAGTGCCCTGGCTCGCAACAGACGAAGTAACGGGTCGTCATCGGTGACGGTTGTTGGCAGCCACGCCAGCGCCTGTGCAGGCTGTCCATCAACCAGCAGGAATCGCGCAAACCGGGCGCGACTTCTGGGAGCCGGCTGCCGGGCCAGCAGGTCATTCAGCGTTTGCCTTGCTTTGGTCAGTTCGCCGTTTTTGAGGGCATCGGACACGACTTTTTCGGCCCGACGATCAGCGGCCTCAGGCGTTTCCCGAAGGGATTTCACCTGAGCGTCCATCGGCACACCCTGACCGGAAGCGATCGCCGTCGACTCGGGCGCATCGGACGATGTAACACCGGCGTCACGCGTCGGGCTATCGGTCGCCGACGGGCGGGGCGCAGGTTTTGGCGCTGGCTTTTGCGCCGGCCGGGAAGCCGCGTCGTGCTGCGTGGCCGTCGCTGGCTTCGGCACCGAGGCGACCCGCCTGGCGGGCTCGACCTCGGTCGTCGTCTCCTGCCTGGGCCAAACCGGCGATAATCGTTCTGACGATGCGATTGCGTCAGGGGCGGGTGTCACGACCGCCTTGGGCGAATCAACCTCGCTTGCAGGGACGGCCTGCCCCGTCGACGCCGGCGCAGTCGATTGATCATGCGCGGGCAACGACGGGGCGGGTTCAGAAGATCGAGAGGCAGGCTCAGCGCTGATAGCACCGCGGTTATCCGGTTTGGACAGTCCCGCCACCGTCGAGCTTGATACCGGATTCGCCGCCTGAAGCATCCAGACGGTAGCCAGGGTCACGGTCACCGCAAGTAACGCCAAAATCAACCAGACCGCCCGTCGCCGGCCGGGCCCCGGGTTGGCGATGGCCTGCCCGGAATAGACCGTTGGCCGGGACTCGCCCTGACGCTGTTCTGCCTGGCGCAGCGCATCATTCAGCAGGCTCATAGCCACCTCGCCAATACGCCCGGGCGAGCGGCGCTTTCGGTATCGTCGATGGCCTGCAGGACATGACGGCGCCCTACCTGATCATCGCCTCGCCCCCAGGCGGCCAGCAGCGATTTATGGGCGAGGATATTGAGCAACCTGGGAATACCGCCGGAGGCCCGTGTGATCAGTTTCAGTGCC
>JAWVWU010000224.1:0-4671 GCA_033723595.1 Marinobacter sp.
ACGTCAAAGGGGATGCTCAGGCATCCCCTTTTTTTATGGCGTATGACACGGAACCATCGGCGCGACCACCGCGGGCACACCCAGCTCCTGTAGCGCCTGATGCCCTGCCTCCAGTAGCGCCGTGCGAAAGCGGAACTGGTCGCGCGGGTCCACCGGGTAGGCCTTGAGAGCGTAGCGGAAACCCCAGGGCTGCTGTTCACTCACAACGGTGACGGGCAGGTAGGTTTTGGTCAACGGACTGGCCATCCCCACGTCCCGCAAGCAGGCCAGCACAGACGCCACATCATGCCCCGGGGCCAGGAAAAACTCGGTCACACACATCAGGTGATGAGTGCCGTCGTTGCCGTTGGCGATCAGCCCGTTCCAGAGCCGGCCGTGAGGGATAATCACCACCGTGTCATCGGGCGTGACGATCTTGGCCGCGCGGGTCCCGATCGAGCGCACCTCGCCATAACGACCGTCGACATCGATCCAGTCGCCGGGGCGATAGGGCATTTCGTAAAGCGTGACAATGCCGGCAATCAGGCTATTGGCGTAATCCTTGAACGCAAATCCCAGCGCCAGGGCGAGCGCGCCAAAAATCGCGACCATATTTTCGAACGTGGGCTGAATCAGCGTCGGCACCACCAGAGTGATCGTCACAATAATGATCAGCAGCCGTAACAGAGGCACCGACGCCAGCATATAGAGACGCACCTTGCCTCCGAACTGGCGGGCAATCCGGGGCAAAACGGCCTGTAATGCAGCGATCAGCACCGAGGCGGCCACAACCATCAGCAGGGCCTCAATAAGCGACTCCGACGTCAGCGTCTTGAGTGCAGCTGCAATCCCGAAATCTTCCATAGACCCGCCTCCTGTTACCGTAAAAAACGCTTTATCTTCCAAACACGCCTCTGGCGCTCAATGACATACTAGAAGCCATCAACCGGAAAACCATCACTCTGTAACTGACGGCGCACCGCGGGATAGGCCAGCGGGCTCACCTGCCAGCCGCGCGGGCAGTCGGTCACCAGTTCAAACCGTCGAAGCGTATTCAGTGACAGGCTGACATCGGAACACGAAAGCCCGGTCACCAGCATCAGGTCGCCCTCCCCCAGACCGTCGTGCAGCAGCAGCGCGTGGAGCAGAAGCATCGGGGCGCGAGACGGTGATGGAGGTGGCAACTGCGGCAGCGTCAGGGCATCCAGTGGCGCGACCCAGCCGTCGCAGTGGCCTTGCCCGGCGTCCGTTAGGCGTTCGGCCTGGTCGGTATCGGGCTGACCAGACTCGGGCTCCGGCGCAAGGCGCAGGGCACGGCGCCAGAGAGCCAGTGCAACCGCCGGAATTCCCCGGGACATGGCGGCCAGATCCCGCAGATAAGCCGTATCTCGACGGTCTGCGTGCTTCGCCCCGGCCAATGCCGGCATTACCCAGTGGCCGGTGTCGGTGTTCCGGATCTGAAGCGCCGCACCGGACTTGCCGCTCGCCAGTGACGGTAACCAATGTGCCAGTGCCTCGCCATCCAGCGCAGGCGGCGTCAGTACCGAAAAATGCAGGCTGTCCAGACAGTGGCTCCAGAACGACCAGCACCAGCTGTTGCAGCCAAACACACCGGCCCCCACCGAGCCACGGGCGAGCCGGTCGAGCAATTGCCGGATCAGCGCAAGTCCGTCTCTGTGGCGCAGCCAGAAATGGCTCAGCTCAGGAATCACCCAGGGCTGTGTGAAATCAACACCCGACCACCAGTCCCGGGCTTGCGAGTCAGTCATCCGCAGGTCGTCCGGCGGCGCGATCACCTGCCAGCCCAACCGCCGGGCCAGTGCACTGAGCTGCTCCGGCAAGCCAAAACCCGGCGGCGCCACAATAGCGGAGAATGACTGCCAGTCGGGTGTTTCACGCCAGCGCTCATGCAATTCGGCCGCCAGCGCCAGGGAGGCGTTGTCCCAATCCGGTTCGGAAGCCAGTCTTGCCTGTTGGGCGCCCGAAAGCGGCGATACGTCCGGTAGCTGATCAAACAGCTGGTCAGCCGACAGACGGCCGTTACGCAGCTGGTTCAATCCGTGGCGAAGCGCTTCGGTCAACGTCCGCCGGACCGACGATGCCGGCAGCGACCAATCGCTCATCGCAACAAGGCATCGCGATGCTTCCTGCTGTTTCGCTGTCTTTCCCATGGCGCTCGCTCTGTTTTGCTGTTCCATTGGCCTCATCCGTTCGCCAGAACTCAGGCGGTCGCTTCCGGTACCCACCAGTCGATCGCATGAGTCGCCCCAAGAAGCCCGTCATTGGCGACCTCGCCCATCATACGATCAAAGCGCTCGCCAAAGCCCCACGGCGGGTTGATCACCAGCAGACCACTACCGCTCATGCCCCGGGCCGGCCTTGGCGTCAACCTGAGTTCACTGCGCAGAATCTTGCGGACCGGACTGTTCTTCAAGCCATCCAGCAACGCGCTGGCTGGATCGCCCGGCAGGACCGGATACCAGATCAGGAACACGCCGTGGCGGCAGCGCTGCCAGGCCGCAACCAGTGTCGACGCGACCGCCTTGTAATCGGTCTTGACTTCGTAGGACGGGTCGATGATCGCCAGCAGGCGCGGTGTTTTCGGGGGCAGGCTTTTGAGCAGGCCGGCCAGTCCGTCCGAACGCCGGACTGTCACATCCCCTCGCCGCGCCGCCCAGTCCGTAAGTCGGGCCTGTTCGGCCGGGTGCAGTTCAAACACCACGATACGGTCGTCCGGTCGTTTCATGCTCGCCAGCCAGCTGGGGGACCCGGGGTACTGACGCAATCTTGCGCGCTCCGGATTGAGCGACGATAAGGTGTCCAGATAATGGGCCCAGTCGGCGCTCGTCAACGCCTGGCGATGAGACCAGACCGCCTGTATACCGGCCTCTGACTCACCGGTCTTGCGGGCTCTGTCCTCATCCAGATCGTAAAGCGCACTGCCGGCATGGGTGTCGAAACAGGTGATCGCTGACGGTTTGGCCTGCATCATCGCCTGAATAAGACACAGCGCCCCATGCTTCTGGACATCGGCGAAATTGCCGGCGTGAAACGCGTGAAGATAACTCAGCATTCTGGATTCCCGGTCGAGCGTGGATGGTTGAGCCCATTAAGCCCGAAGCGGAAACGGGGGGCAACGTCCATGCGCCTCATCCAAGGTTGCAGTGATCTTGCAAATCCCCGGCCCCTCGCTATAATCGCGAATGCGAATACTTCTCATTGTATTTATTAAGACAGGAGATCATCATGAGTGGGCACACAAGGACTCCACGGTTGACGGTGGCAACGGTTGCCGCCCTGGCGGTATCGGGCTGCGCCAGCGCCAACGCCGGCATGCCACCAGATTCAACGGTGACCGCGAACACGGTTGTTGCACACTACGCCGACATCGCTCACAGCGAATATCATGACGCACTGATCGCCGCCCGCGAGCTGAACAAGGCCACGGATGACCTGATTGCCCAGCCGTCGCAGGAAACCCTGGTGGCCGCCCGGCAGGCCTGGCTTGCGGCACGAATCCCCTACCAGCAGACCGAAGTATTCCGGTTCGGCAACAAGGTCGTGGACGACTGGGAAGGACAGGTCAACGCCTGGCCTCTCGATGAAGGCCTGATTGACTACGTCGCACAAGACGACTATCAGCACGAACTGGGTAACCGGGGCGCGACCGCCAATATCATTGCCAATACCCGAATTAACGTTGGCGGCACCCCGGTTGAGGTATCGGCACTGACTCCGGAGCTGCTCGCCAGCCTGAACGAAATCGGAGGTTCAGAAGCCAACGTCGCCACCGGCTACCATGCCATTGAATTTTTGCTCTGGGGTCAGGACCTGCATGGTTTTGCCGAGGGAAACGGTGAGCGACCGGCCACGGATTACCGACAGGACGCCCAGTGTACCCATGGACACTGCGATCGACGTGCCGCCTACCTCGATGCCGTCACTGACCTGCTGGTGTCAGACCTGGCCTGGATGGTCGAGCAGTGGGCACCCGGGAATGCCGGCAACTACCGGGCTGAACTGATCGCCCGCGATCCCGCTGACGCGGCACAGACAATACTGTTCGGCATGGGCTCGCTCTCGCTGGGCGAGATGGCTGGTGACCGGATGAAAGTCGCACTGGAAGCCAATTCACCGGAAGACGAGCACGACTGTTTCAGTGACAACACCCATAACAGCCATTATTACGATGGACAGGGCATTGTAAACGTCTATACCGGCACCTACGTCCGCCTGGACGGAAGCCGATTGTCCGGACCGGCCATCGCCGACCTGATTCGCCAGGCCGATCCGTCACTGGCCGGCAAACTGCGCCAGCAACTGGCCCACACCATGGACACGCTGACCCGCATGAAGCATGTGGCAGAAGCTGGCGACCGGCCGATGACCTTTGACATGATGATTGCACCGGGTAACGACCGCGGCACCCAGATCATCCAGAACGTGATTTCCGCACTCGTCGCCCAGACCAACTCGATCGAGAAAGCATCCACCGTCTTAAAGACGACGTTGTCCGACTCCACAGCAGGCCAGACCGGGGCCCGGGCGTCCCTATGAGCCAGCAACCAAGGCTGTCAGGGTGGGCAGCAGTCTGTCTCCTGGTGACGGCATCCATCGCCAGCGCCGGCACTGCGCCGGTTCAGGACTCCCCCCTGTCTGGTGGACAGGGCACTGTCGATCAGGCAGACCGCA
>JAWVWU010000225.1:0-4671 GCA_033723595.1 Marinobacter sp.
CGCATGGCAACCCGCAGGATTTCCTGGAGGTCCCCCGGCAGCTTGTCCCAGATACCCTGGTTGATCAGGAACTGCAGCTCGGCCGCCGGCTCCTGCCAGCCGGTGTAGTAGTAGTCGGCAATTTGCTGGAAGCCCATTCTCAGGTCCAGGGCCGGTCCCACCCACTCAAGGGCGTCGATGGTGCCGCGCTCCAGCGCAGTGTAGAGCTCGCCCGGCGGAATGTTGGTGACCGCAACGCCGATCTTGGACATGACCTCGCCGGCAAACCCGGGCGTGCGCATCTTCAGACCCTGCAGGTCTTCGAGGGAATTGATCGGCTTGCGGAACCAGCCGCCCATCTGGTTACCGGTGTTACCACCCGGGAAGGACAACAGGCCCAGGGGTTTGTAGACCTTCTGCATCAGCTCCATGCCACCGCCGTAGTAGAACCAGGCGTACTGCTCCGGCGCGATCATGCCGAACGGCACGGTGGTAAAGAACATGGCGTTGGGAATCTTGCCTTTGTAATAGTAGGAAGCGGTGTGACCGATGTCGTACTGGCCCGCCTTGACCATATCGAAGATGCCGAACGGCGCCTTGTGCTTGTTGGATGAATCGATCCGGATTTGCAGCCGGCCGTTGGACATTTTTTCGGCCATGGCCTTCATGCTTTTGGTGGTATCACCGAGGATCGGGTAGTTCGGCCCCCAGGTCTCGGCCAGGGACAGGTGATAGATTTTCTGACCGTTCTCGGTCGACACGTTCATGGCTGACACGGTCAGCGAGAAAAGCGACAGCAACAGCGCCAGGGAGGCGCCCAGGTAATGACGACATTTCATGGTGGAGGATTCCCGCGTTCGAGTTATTGTTGGCACGTCCCGGTGCAGTGTTCCATCAGAGCGTTGACGTTCGTCGCACAGCGACTGCCCACAGCATAGCTTCCTAAGAGACCCTATGCCAGATGGTGGTGCAGGTGTTTTTCGATGGCGAATACGTGAGGGTCATCGTCACCAAGCGCCCGCAGCGCGTCCGCGAGCTTGAGCAGATACTCACGATTGGGACCGCTCGGCCCGGCTGCGCTGGCAATCTGGCGGGCTATGCTCTGGTCGTCCGCCGGCCCCAGAAAGGCGCTGTTGTCATCGGTGGCGATATACACCAGCCCGTCGGTCTGCTCCCGGTTGTCGAAGGTCAGGGTCGTGGTGAAACGCAGATACCCGTTCTTTTCCCGCACGTCCAGATGCTCGAACACCGACGGTGACACCCGGTAGGCCATGCCACGGCACTCGCGACCGGGCTGTTCAATCAGCGTGACCACCCGCCCCGGCGCCTCAACCGTACCGCGATGGTCGTGGGAACCCTGCCAGAACCGGCGGACCCAGCCGGTGATTGAGGCCGGGCGGCGCTCGAGAAACGGAAAGTCGACCTTGTAGATCAGCGAGCCGTAGCCAAACAGCCAGACCGAGTCGACGCCGTCGAACTGCTGGCGCTGGCGATTGTGCTCGATGGTGTTGGCGGTCATTGGCGATGTCACTCCCGCGTTGAGGTTATCCGGCGATGATCGGGCGACGGCTGCCGGCTCAGTCCCGGAACTCGGCCTTGTCCAGCCCGTGCTTTTTCATTTTGTCATACAGCGTCTTGCGGGCAATACCCAGCCGTACCATGGTGTCCTTGATGCTGCCCTGACTGGCGTTGAGCGCGCTGGCAATCGCCGACCGCTCGAAACCGTCCATAATCTCCGCCAGGGTCTGTCGCCCGGCCACGCTGTCCGCGTCGGCGGCGGGGCCACGCTCGCTTTCGGCCAGCGCAACCGGGCCAAGCAGCACATAGCGTTCGGCCAGATTGCGTAACTCGCGGACGTTGCCGGGCCAGTCGTGTTGCATCAGCTGCGCCACCTGGCTTCCGCTGAGCGGCACACTCTCACGATCGTAACGGGCCGCCGCGATCAGCGCGAAGTGGTGGAACAGCAGCGGCACATCCTGCTGGCGTTCCCGCAGGGGCGGAATCGCCACTTCCACCACATTTAGCCGGTAATACAGATCGGCCCGGAACTCACCCGACTCACTCAGCTGTTTCAGGTCCGCTTTGGTCGCCGCGATCACCCGGACGTCCACAGCCAGCGGGCGATTGCTGCCCAGGCGCTCCACCTTGCGCTCTTCCAGCACCCGCAGCAGTTTGACCTGCAGCGACAGGGGCATGCTTTCCACCTCGTCCAGAAACAGCGTGCCCTTGTCGGCGTATTCGAACTTGCCGATGCGACGCTTCTCGGCGCCGGTGAACGCGCCCGCTTCGTGGCCGAACAGCTCGCTCTCGATCAGGTTCTCGGGCACCGCACCGCAGTTGATCGCCACAAAGTTGTGCCGACTGCGGGGACTGCTCTCGTGAATGTAACGGGCCAGCGCGTCCTTGCCGGAGCCGGTCTCACCGTGGAGCAGAATGTTGGCGGACGTTTCCAGCAGCGGATCGATGGTCGCCATGACCCGGCGCATCGGCGGCGAATCCCCGAGCAGCCGCGGCCCGGGTTTGGCCATGACCCGCAGACGCGCCTTGAGCTGCCGGTTTTCCAGCGCCAACTGACGCTTCTCGCGGGCGTGGCGAAGCAACTCGATCAGCGCGTCGTGATCAAACGGCTTCTCAATAAAATCATAGGCGCCTTGCTGCATGGCGGTGACGGCGGTACTGATGTCGCCACGCCCGGTCAGCAGAATCACCGGAATACTGTCGTCAATGGCGTGCACCGCCTGCAACACCGCCAGTCCGTCCATCTCGGGCATGTTGTAGTCGCACAGCACGACACCGTCGAAATCCCGGGTGATCGTCGCCAACGCCGGCTTACCGGCCTCAAAACAGGTCACTGCGATCTCTTCCAGCGCCAGTGACTGGGCCATCACCTGGCGGATATCCGGGTCGTCATCGATAAACACTACCTGCGCATCGGTCACGGACTCACCCTCGCGTGTTAAGCGTCAGCAGGAACTCGGCCCCCGGACCATCGCTGCGGTTCCGGCCGGTCAACCGGCCGCCGAGCGCATCGACGATCTGACGGGAGATGGACAGTCCCAGTCCCAGCCCCTGCTTCATGGATTTGGTGGTAAAAAATGGCTCGAAAATCTGTTCACTGTCCGCGGGCAGGCCCGAACCGTTGTCCCGCACCCGGCAGAGCCACTGATCGCCGTCTCGCTGCAGATCGATGATGACCGTCGGGTCTGGCACGGTTTCAACGGCCTGCACGGCGTTGGCGATCAGATTGACCAGCACCTGCTCAACGCGGATCAGATCACCATGGCACAGCGCGGGCTCCGACGGCCGTTGCCAGTCGATGCTCACCCGGGCACCGCTGTCCTGGGCGGTAATAATCTTAAGCGCCGCGTCGATGGCCATGCGCAGATCCACGGTGGCCGGCAGGCCTTCGGATTTGCGCGCAAAAATCTTGAACTGCCGGGTCAGCTCCGCCATTTTATGACACAGCGCAATGATCTCCGCGAGGTTGGCATCCACCGTTTCCAGACTGCCGCGTTCAAGGAACCGGCGGCTGTTGCGGGCGTAAGCCTGGATCGCGGTCAACGGCTGGTTCATTTCGTGATTGAGTCCCGCCGACATCTGACCCAGCACCGCCAGCTTGGCGGCCTGAATCAGCTCCTGCTGGGTCTCTTTCAGTTCGTCTTCCGCCGCCTTGCGCTGGCGCACTTCCTCGGTCAGTTGCCGGTTCGACAGCTCCAGATCCTGGGTCCGTTCCGCCACCCGCTGTTCCAGCTGCTCGCCCCGTTCGGCCAGTTCGGCCTCCCGGCGATAGCGTTCCCGCAGGTAAAGCAGGGTCAACAGCGCCCCCAGAAACAGCACCGTACCGGCCACCAGAGACTCAATCCGGGTCCACAGCACCGAGCGCGTACCAATCATCACCTGCAACGACCAGTCCAGCTGGGGCAAAGGCGTGCGCACACTGAGGTATTCCCGGCTTTGGTCGCCATCGACAATGCGCAACCGGCGAACGTCATCGGCAAGCCCGAACGGCGCGGCCCTGATCTCGATGTCCATCGGTTGCAGGGATTGCTGCGGATAGCGCAGACGGATGCCGGGATCGTCGGCGGGCACCGCGCCACCGGGCTCGAAATCCCGGTAGAGCCAGTCGTCACGGCTGGCCAGAAAGCTGATGCCGTCGTCGTCCAGAACCACCATCTCAGCGTCGTTATAGGTCGCCGGACGCTGCCACTGGGACTCCAGCTCCTCAACCTGGACCTTGACCACAATGACGCCGGCCACGCCGCCGTCGGCAAAGGTCACCGGGCTGGAAAAGTACAGGCCGCGGACATCGGACATGGTGCCCAGGGCAAAGTAGAGCGCCGACCGGCCAGTCCTGATCGCATCCTGAAAGTAGGGACGATAGTCGTACCGGCGACCAATGAAACTGCTGGGCTTGTAATAGTTGCTGGCCGCAATGGTCAGGCCGGTACGGTCAAGCAGATAGACGTCGGAGCTGCCGACAATGCGCGCCATCTGCTTCATTTCATCGTTGGCCGCCTGCACAAGGTCAGGCTTAAAGGGACTCTCCAGCACGGACAGCAGCAGGGGGTGCTCGGCCATCAGCTCCGGGATCGGACGATAGCGGTTCAGTTCGTTGGCCACCAACTGACTGTAACGAAACGACTCTTCGCGGCTCTCCCGCTCGACCAGACGATACCCGGCCCAGCCACCCAG
>JAWVWU010000226.1:0-4670 GCA_033723595.1 Marinobacter sp.
GCTTGCGCCCCGCCGACATCTGCGCATGGATGGCCCCCAGATCGCCATCGTAACCGGTCCGGACGGCGAGGAGATTCACTGTGACCACTATGGCCGGGTCAAGGTGCGTTTCCCCTGGGATCGCTATTCGGCCAATGACGAACACAGCAGCGCCTGGCTGCGTGTCAGCCAGGGCTGGGCCGGCGGTCGCTATGGCTTTATGGCACTGCCCCGCATTGGCCATGAAGTCATTGTGGATTTTCTGGACGGCGATCCGGACCAGCCAGTCATCACCGGGCGGACTTACCACGCGGCCAACACACCGCCTTATGCCCTGCCCGAGCACAAAACCCGCACCACCCTGAAGAGCCAGACTCACAAGGGCGACGGCAGCAACGAGCTGCGTTTCGAGGATGAGGCGGAGAAGCAGCAGATCTACGTTCACGCCCAACGAGACCTGGACCTGCTCACTGAAAATGACCGCACCGAGGTGATCCACAACAACAGCCATCTCACCGTCGATAACGACCGCTACGCCCACATCAAGGCCACCGACCACAGCACCGTGGCTGGCGAGAAACGAGAGTCGATCGGTCAGGACGCAAGCCTCACCGTAGGCGGCACGCTGCACCAGAAAACTGGCACCGCCCTGCTCAGCGAAGCCGGCCGGGAAGTACACCACAAGGCCGGCAGCAAAGTGGTGCTCGACGCCGGCGCCGAACTCACCATCGCCGCCGGCGGCAGTTTCCTCAAGCTCGACCCCAGCGGCGTCACCCTGAGCGGTCCGTCCATCCGGATCAACTCGGGTGGCGCGCCGGGGAGCGGGTCGGGGCAGGCGGCTGCTATGCCGAAGACCCCCGCCAGCCTTGAGGCATCCCGAGGCCATAGATTCGAGCCGGCAGAACTCGCTACCGTTGATAAGCGTTCATCGGCACCAGCCACGCCCGGAAGCAGGAAGCTTATTGTTGACATCATCGGCGGTGGTGAAGAAATCGAGACAGTGCGTGCAATCAACAGCAACACGGAGGACGACTGATGTCAGCGGTAGAATTTCAGGACGAAAAGCGCGACCAATCGGTCTTCCGACAGGCTGACTATGACGACACCTCCCCGGCGGATCTGGTGCTGGAAATCCCCAAGCGCGGGGGCGGTACGATACGGCTAACTCTTCTTCAGGGAGCCCAGGCCAACGAGGAACGAGAAGAGGTCCAGGAAAACACGCTTATACGCGTATTGCCTCTGGCCGAAATTCTGGACAACGCACCGGTCAAATCAGGCGGCGTGACTGTGAACACCGGCCTTGGTGTTGCCCTGCTCCGACCGGGTTACCTCTATGTGTTCAGGGGACAGACGCTCTGGCGAGAACTTGAAGTCAGGCCTGACGGTTGCATGAGCGATATTGATATTGCCTCATATCGCGCCGGCAAAGACAAACGGGATACGCCTATCCAACGTGAAAGCGAAGGTAAATGGGCGGGTGATTTGTTGATCCCGGCCTTTTTGCAGGGCCGTGCGGTTATTCACGACTATCGCATTGCCTACAGTGAGGTGCAGTGGAGCTGGCAACGCATTCAGGCTCTGGAAGCAGACAGCGCTACCCTCACCAAACGAACAGCCTCGCTGTCGCCCGCTTATGTAGCGACCCAGTTGGGCTCGTCACAAACATGTGTGTCGTTTGATAACGGCTTCCCGGCTGAGTCAATCGAATCCGTGAGGCCGCTCCGGAAACGGGATATCGGAATCGAGCTCATGCTTGAGCAACCCGTGAACTTCAGTCCGTCATTCGAGCAGCCTGAATCGAATGAACTCTGCCGACGCCTCGCCACAAGACTCCAGTCGATCGCCGAGGAAGGCGAACAAGCACCCGACCTCGATATCAGTTGCGAGCCCGCCACGGACGCCCTGGCGGACCGGAGGGACAAAAAGGGCATCGCATGCGCCGCAGTGCCCGATGTGTTATTCAAATTCAGGCATTCATTGGCCCAGATTCATCTGGCCCTGCAACTCCTTGACGCCATCGAACTCAGCCTCAAAGACCAGCCACTGGCGCACTCGGCCACGTTGATACGCCAGGCTGTGTTTGATCCACGCAAGAACGGTCAAAACCCGCTGGCAGGGTTTGGCGAGACCATAAACCGGAGCAAGCTCGACGAGGTTCTGCAGACCAGCGAGCGTCAATATGCCGCCGACATCATCAACCGCCACGTCGCCAGGCTAAACGAGTTGATGGAGAACGGAGAGCTCGACGCCGTGCTCGCCGACTACCTGACCCAGAACGGTATTGGTGTCTGTGAAGCCTATGGACTTTGCGCCGATCACCTGAACGTTTTGCAAAAAATTCCGGATATTCTGGCAAGCCACGGCAAGGAACCGGAACCTGGCATCCTGTCCTCCCTCAGCCGCTGGATAACAAACAACGAATGGTTGGCAGCCTGGGTGCCGGCCCCATCTAATCAGGCGGACGAAGCGGCGATGGCGCAATCACCCTACGCCCGCCTTCAGCGGCTCGCTGCCGACGAAACAGACATCGGGAGAGCGCATCAGCGGCAGCTTCACTTACAATCCCTGGCTTTGCTTGAACAGCAGGTCCAGTTGGCCAGCCGGCAAAAACCAGAGCAGCAAGCCAAACACGCCGGCCAGGTCGGTAAGCTGGTGTCCGATGTGCTGAGCGCCTGGAGCGGAGCGGTGCTGAGCGCGGCCCAGCGGCTGATCGAAGACGATCAACTCGAGGCCATACACTTGCCGCGCCTGCTGCGAGGCGTGTCGACTGTATCGGTAATCAGCGACCCGGGTCTGGAAGGCATCGAAGTGATGCGCCGTGGCGGCGTGAACCTGGAGCAGCGCACCATCATCGGTGTTCACGGTGACGGCCTGTCCTTCGGCCTGACACCTTTTGACCGTACCGAAGGAGTCCTGAGGCGCGGCCAGGACTACCTGTATGCCGACGTTCTCAACGAGGACGGCCAGCTACTCGGCTCGACCAGTACCCGGCGCGCTGCAGGAGAAATCGAAGAGGCTATCCAAAAGGTCTCCATGGACGCCTGGGTATTCACTTTGCCAGCGGGGCATCCGGACGTGCAGAAGTTCAGTCTGACTCGGGTCGACCTGGCAACTAAAGTGGGTAAAGTTGTGAATGGGCCGCAGGTATCTCGGGCTCTAGCATGGCTGGCAGTATTTAACCTGTTTATTGAAAGTAAAGCTTTTGTCAGCGCTGAACGCAATTCTTCCCTGCATGCGGCGAAGGTCCTTGGTGCACTCTCAGATTTAATAGCAGCTTCCATGAAGTTAAGAATAATCGTGACAGATTTGTCAGGCTCAGACGCTATGAAAGCGTCAAAATTTTATCAAATCTCAAATCAAGCCCTGTTTGATTTGAAAAGGGTACCCTTCATTAGTACCCGATTAGCCGAAGCCGGTGCCTCGACTCTGGTTCGGGCGGCCGGCGCGATCGCTTTCCTGGGCGGCGTTATTGGAATTGGGCTCAGCGCATGGGATATGCGTCTGAGCCTGTCCCGTGGAGATGACGACGCAGCGATGGGCCACGCCCTGGCCATGGCTGGGGGCTCGATCCTGACGACCTCGTTACTCATGGATGGCCTGCTGGCGATTCCCGGCTGGGGGTGGGCAGTCTTGGGTATTGGCCTGCTGGTGGGTGGGGGACTTTATGCCGACTTTGCCGCAGACAACCCTTTTGAGCGCCTGCTCCGGAATGGTCCGCTAGGCACTCACCCCGTCGACTACACAGCGATGCCCAGCGATTCCGACTACTACGGTCAGCTTCTCAGTTTGCTCTGTCCCATACAGACCAGCGCCCAGCGCTACATCGATATCGAACCCGCTCCGTCTCTCGGCCACCCAGAGTACGCGCCACAGCCAGAGGATTACGTGATCACTCTAGCCACGCCGATGGTTAGCCAGTTGCGCTATCTGGGGGAATGCCGCCCGGGCGAGCCGGAGCGCACTTTCAGTATCGTCGTTCAGGAAGTCGCCTACACAGAGATAGAAACGGACACTGGCAATCCCGCGATTGGAAACGTGCGGGAGACCCGGCTTTCCAGCGTCACGCCGCTGACCCGGATCACAGCCCGCCAATCGCTCCCCCGGGAAAACGCGATCCGTTTTCTCGTCAAGCGA
Source organism: Marinobacter sp. (assembly GCA_033723595.1). Lineage (GTDB taxonomy): Bacteria > Pseudomonadota > Gammaproteobacteria > Pseudomonadales > Oleiphilaceae > Marinobacter. Next base: position 4,114 of record JAWVWU010000226.1, read on the forward strand.
AATCTGAAAGACAGCAAACATGAGGGCGCTTTCCAACGGACGACGGTCGACACCCGCCTGCGTATCGGCGTGCAGGCTGCCATTGCCTCCGAAGCAGGCACACTGGTATACCCAACGCCACTCTTTGAAGCATTTGAACCCTACAATCCGGCCACCCATGGCCAACCACCACCCAAGGAGCGGAGCTACCTCAACCCCTATTCCAATGCGACCGTTCCCTACTGGTTTGTCACCGAGGTAGACGTATGACCCTGGATCCAACGAAACAATACGGCCCCAACGCCTATCGCGCTGGCGGCATTCCACCGTTGCCAGAGGGCGGCAAACGGCAACGCATTGGCGACCAACTGCAACCCTGGGGGGATTACGCCTGTGTCGACCCGGTTGGACGGCTGATGACCGATGTGGACGATGTTCAGGATTGTGAGTTGAACGATACCGAGTTCTACAATAAGGATGACTGGTGGTGGGACCACCAGCGGCTACGGTTCCTGAACGACAAGTTGGGGTTTAAAGCACTATTGCTTGCAGTCCCTGTCACGTGGGCGTTATTTCTA
>JAWVWU010000227.1:0-4636 GCA_033723595.1 Marinobacter sp.
AAAAAGTTCTCGGCGGGCAGCAGGTCGCTGACGATTTGATGAATACGCCTGAACAACTCTGGCAGTCCGTCAGCCCAGTTGGCTGCCTCGGAGATCGCGTACAGGGCCGCCTGTTTCTGCTCTGCCTGCTTGCGCTCGGTCACATCCCGGGCTACGCCAACCCGCAGACCGTCTTTGTCCGCCAGACGTGCAGACCACATGACATGAACCACCTGGCCGTTCTTGTGGATGTAGCGGTTTTCGAAATGCTTGTGGTGCTTGCCCTCCATGACCTCCATGGCCGAGTGGCGGGTTCGGGCGCGGTCGTCCGGGTGCACCATATCCAGCACGTTCCGTCCGACCATTTCCTGGGGGGTGTAACCGAAAATCTGCTCGCAGGCCGCGCTGGCGTAACGGAAGGTGTCATTTTCGTCGACAACGCAGACGGCATCGAGCAACAGATCGATCACGTTCATCAACGGGTTGGCCGGGGTTGTATCCATAGCAGGTTCGAAAGCCTTGCGCATGAGCGAGACGATGTTGTATCTAGTATACTTTGGTTAAACAGCTACCGCTAAAAAACAATGACAAAACGCACAGCCCGGCGATCAAGTATCCCGGACCCTGCCCCAAGGAGTTCCGCTATGAGCACCCTGACAACCGCCAACGCCACCTTCACCAACATGCAGGAAAGCACCGTCGAGGACTGGCAGAAAATCGGCACGTCATTCCGCGAATTCGCGAAGGGCCTGCCGGGACGCATCCTTGATCATCTCAAGATGCTCGAGGGCGATTTCGGGGGGTTCCGGGTCGACCGGCTGACTCACTGCCTGCAGACCGCCACCCGGGCGTACCGCGACGGCAAGGATGAAGAATACGTGGTCTGCGCGCTGCTGCACGATATTGGCGACACGCTTGGCACCTACAACCATGCCGATGTGGCAGCGGTCCTGCTGCAGCCGTTTGTCAGTGAACAGAACCACTGGATGGTCAAACACCATGCGATTTTCCAGGGCTACTACTTCTTTCACCACCTGGACATGGACCGCAACCTGCGCGACCAGTTCAAGGACCATCCCTACTACGATTACACCCTCGAGTTTGTCAGCAAGTACGACTCCCCGGCGTTCGACCCGGAGGCGGAAACCCTGCCCCTGAGCTTTTTCGAGCCCATGGTCAACCGGGTGCTGGCCAAGCCCCGCCAGTCTTTGTACAAAAAAATGTCCAACGACTGATCGCTGTACGTTGCCTCAAAAAGCCGGCGCTGTACCCCCGGGGGGCGGCGCCGGCCGCAGACGACGGCCACACCGCTCCTCATCGTCCGTTCATGTCAGATTGGGCCGGTCATTTGCCAGGCCACTGATCTCCGCCAAATTTTCGGAATAATCCGTCAAGCATTCATAAACAATCACTTACATCTTATTCATTTAGCCGACTTCGGGCTTACAAGGTGACACTCCTTCGCCTAGATTGGGAATCTGTCGTTCACGATCAAGGAGCTTACTATGAACAGGATCATAACCACGTCGCTGCTGTCGGTCGCCCTGATGGGATCCAGCGGATTCGCTGCGGGACAGGGATTCCAGCAGGCACCCGCCGTCAGACCGTATCTCGGTGCTGGTGTCGGTCTGTCCAGGGCAAAGGACTTCTGTGACAGCGCCGACGGCTCACCGGTGAGCTGCGACAAGGAAGACGTTGCCTACAAGGGCCTTGCCGGCGTCCGGATTGGCTCCCTGTTTGGCCTCGAGGGTGGCTACACGAATCTCGGCGAGGCGACCCAGTCGCTTGCCGGTGCGGACGGCAACGTGAAGGTGGACGGCTATCAGGCTCAGGCCGGTGTCTATCTGCCTGCCAATGAACGGGTGTCGTTTTTCGCCAAGGGCGGCGTGTTTTTCTGGAATCTCGACGCCAATCTTGTGGCCGCTGACACCTCCATCTCCCACCGCAACTCGAACGGGACCGACCCGGTGGGTTCGCTCGGTATTGAGGGCGCGCTGTCGGACAACGTTCGAGTCCAGCTGCAGTACGACCGCTACTTTAATGTCGGCAAGAAAGAGAACACCGGTGAAAGCGACGTCGATGTGATCGGCGTGAACGCGGTGGTCCTGTTCTGACCAGCAACGCCGGGAAACGCACGACCGGTAATCGGCAGCCCGGCCCTGCGTCTGCAGCGCCTGCGCTCACGCTCGGCCTAGGCAGAACGGGCTGCCGTCACCCGAGAGCGCAGGCAAACGATCCCGTCATACCTGCCAGCGGACACCGCAGCCGCTGGCTATGACCAGCCTGATGACACATTCCTGCCCCCAGCCCCTCGTGCCCGATCCGCTTTGGCGGTTATAATCGGTTCGTCCCTGAACAATTCCGGATGCCAACTGATTTAGGGTGTTCTGACAGCCTCACCGTTCAGCGACCGGGCGCCTTGATCGGGCATTACCTCCACGCACTGGCCGGCGGGTGACGCGTTTCAAAGGTGCTCATGTTCTCAAGACCACATAACAAGTGCGTCAGCGTCGGCAATGGATGCTGGTGACTAAGGACACGAATGAAACGCCTGGGAACCCTTGATGCCTCGTGGCTCGCTGTTGAGTCGGAAGACACGCCAATGCACGTTGGCAACCTGCAGATTTTCTCGTTTCCGGAAGGAGCGTCAGAGACTTTTTTGCGGGACCTGCTGGATCGGATGAAAGCGGATTTCGAAGTGGCACCGCCCTGGTGCTATCGACTGCTGCGGCCCGGCACGGTGGGGCGCATCCTGACGCCTGCCTGGGTGACCGATAAGAAGATGGACCTGGACTATCACGTCCGGCATTCGGCCCTGCCGCGCCCCGGCAGCGAGCGTGAGCTCGGCATCCTGGTATCCCGCCTGCACTCCAACCCGCTGGACTTCGCGCGTCCACTCTGGGAGTGCCACGTCATCGAAGGGCTGGAGAACAACCGGTTTGCCCTGTACACCAAGATGCATCACTCGATGATTGACGGCATCAGCGGCGTACGGCTGCTGCAACGAGTGCTGTCCAAAGATCCGAAAGAGACCAACATGCTGCCGCCCTGGTCGGTTCGTCCCCAAAAGACCCGGGCCAGCAAATCGGATTCGGAAGCCAGTATCCCCGCTGCCTTCGCCCAGGCAATGGAAGCCGTGCGCATACAGGCCGACATGGCGCCGCGGCTGTGGCAGGCCATGGTGCGCCTGGTGCAGTCGGCCCGCCACCCGAACGATGATCTGACCGCACCCTTTACCGGCCCCCGCTCTGTTCTCAACAAACGGGTCACCGGCCAGCGGCGGCTGGCCACCCAGCACTACCCGCTCAGTCGCCTCAAGGCGCTGACCCGCTCCACCCATGCATCGTTGAACGATATTGTGCTCTATCTGTGCGGGACGGCCCTGCGCCGATTTTTGCTGGAGCAGGACAACCTGCCGGATACCTCCCTCACGGCCGGCATTCCGGTGAATATACGGCCAGCGGATGATGAAGGCACCGGCACCGCCATCAGCTTCATGATCGCCACTCTCGCCACTGACGAGGCCGATCCGCTGACTCGGCTGGAGACCATCAAGACATCGACCCGGCGCGCCAAAGAGCACCTGCAGACGCTGCCACGGCAAGCCCTCAACCAGTACACCATGCTGCTGATGTCGCCCTACATCCTGCAATTGATGTCGGGCCTCGGCGGCCGCATGCGACCGGTGTTCAACGTGACCATCTCGAACGTTCCCGGGCCCACAGAAACACTCTACTACGAGGGGGCACGACTCGAGGCCATGTACCCGGTCTCCCTGATCGCCCACGGCGGGGCCCTGAACATCACCTGCCTGAGTTACGCCGGTTCACTCAACTTCGGCTTCACCGGATGCCGTGACACCCTACCCAGTATGCAGCGCCTGGCGGTCTACACCGGAGAAGCCCTGGAAGAACTGGAATCACTGGCACCGGTGCCAAAGGGACGGGGCAAACAAGCCGCTGACTGAGGCCCTCAACGCCGAGCGCTCTGGCCTGCCTCGCGCAGCGGAGCGCTCTGCCAGTGAGCCGCACCCACAAAGATCAACTGCAAAAAGCGCGTGGTGCGCTGACGGACCTGATCGATCTGGACGTCGTCGTCAGCGGCCACGCCCAGCAGGTCGGTCAGGCTGAAGGCAACACTGCGCACCACCAGATCGCAAACCAACTCGAGATCCCCATCCGACAGGTGCTCCACCAGCCGCATCCGGCGCAGGTCATTGGCCAGCTCACTGGCAAAGAAACGCATTTCACTGCGAATGCCATCCTGCACCGCGCGGCTTTCACCGGCCAGCCCCTGGGCCATGAAAAAGAAAAACGGTCGGTTGGCTTCAACGTGAGCGACAAAAATGGCCACCGACTCTTCCATCAGCTTGTCGGCCTGCAGGACATTCTGCCGGGCCTCGCGCATCATTCTGCGCAGCACCAGGCCGAGCTGATCCACCAGCTCAAGCCCCAGGTCGTCCATATTGCGGAAATGGCGATAAAACGAGGTGGGCACGACGCCGGCCTGACGGGTCACTTCGCGGATACCGAGGCTGGCGAAATGTCGTCCTTTCCCGACCAGCGCTAGCGCCGCATCCATCAATTTTACCCGGGTCTCGCCCGGTCTGCGCCGGCGTTTGTCGGTCATATCAGGTACCTGCTGTCAGCGTTTGATG
>JAWVWU010000228.1:0-4635 GCA_033723595.1 Marinobacter sp.
TAATCAATTGGCTCATAGTCATCCGGAATGGTCCAGCTCAGCGGTATCTGGAGCGGCCAGGTCAGCCAGAAACTGGCCAGTTTTTCCCGGGCGATGGCCCGAAATCCGGTAAATCCGGCATCCACGATCACCCCGGTCAGGTGCGGTTGCTCATCACGTCGTACCCACTCCCCCGCCAGGGGGACGGTCAGCGCCGCGCCGAGGCTCTGACCGAGCAGATACAGCGGCTGATTGTCGTCATGGTGCGAGACCAGCCAGCGCAGGCCGCTCTCGGCGTCGGTCAGCGCACCCGCCACGTCCGGGTCGCCGGTGGATTGCCCGAAGCCCCGGTAATCGATCAGGAACACATCGTAGCCGGTCTTGGGAAGCCAGGCGACGTTCAGCAGGTGACTGCTGATGTTCTGGGCGTTGCCGTGGAGGTAGTAGATGGTCCCCTGGCTCTTGCCCTCGGCAGGAAGCCACCAGCCGTGCAGCGTCTCGCCGTCGGGGGTGGGGACGGAGACATCCTGATAGTTCAGCTCCAGGCGATCAGGCGTCAGGAAAGTCTGCTGACTGGGGTAGAAGAACAGCCCCGAGCAGCCCGCCTGGGCAAGCAGCGCTGTCGCCAGCCCAAGCCGCAGAATGACCCTCAGAAATAAACGTTGAATCCGATCTGCCATTGGTTACCGATCCGGTCGTAGTAGGAGGTACGGTTGAAGTCGGCCGTCAGGCTCAGGGCCTGGCTCAGGTGCAGGCTGCCGTTGAGGTACAGCTCATCTTCCCGATGCTCACCGCCGGCCAGCCAGAGTTTCGAGCGTATGCCGCCCATCAGGCTCAGGGTGCTGCTCTGGTGCAGTAATCCGAGGTCAAGCCCGGGTGCCACGTCGTAGCCCTTGGTGAGGTCGTTATCGACCTCCACGTCGGCGGTCAGCAGGCTGATTGCCTGAATCCGGCCCGGCGCCAGCCAACTGCCCCCGACCCCACCGGCCAGGTAGGGCGCAAGCGGATGGTCTCCGTCGGCGGCTTCGGTGCGGCGGGCTCCGACGCCGACCTGCCAGGACCAGGGTGTAAAAAATGAATCACGAGGTGTCAGCGATCGAATGTTTACCGCGGTGAGCTGCTGCAGGTCCAGCGAGTCGTTGTCCGTGTAATAGCGAGCGTCCAGACGCAGGAACTGCAGCTGTGCCCCGGGTCGATAGCCACCGGGTGGATCCAGTTCGTCGTGATAGGCCGGTCGCACGGTCAGCTGGGCATAGGAGCGGCCGGCCTCCCGGCCACCTGTGAGGCCGATCCGCATGGTGTCATGGCCCTGATCATCCCGAATGGCCGGTGTCGGAGGGCTGGGCGGTGGGCTGCTGTCGTCGATCTGGCTGCGGGCCGCCAGTAGCGCGTGGGACAGCGGCGCGGCATAGTCTCGCGGCCAGCCCTCGGCGTCGGCCTGGTATCGGACATAGTCGTAGGTGGCGTCGAGCAGGTGGGCCCGGCGTTGGGGTGCCAGGTCGGTCACGTCAGGCGCCTCCACAGCAACATAGCCGTCGGCGATGGCGCCGGCGAGATCCCGGTCGTGCGGCGGTAGCTCATCGAGGGCATACCGGACCCGGGTAAACGCCGAGGGGCGGTAATGCACGTTCGAAACCAGGCCCTTGTCCACAACCCAGCGCACCGTATCAGAGGGGATGGCGTGGGTCGTGACCTTGTCCAGCAGGTTGGTGCCCGGTCGGGCCACATCAATCAGCGCCAGCAGGCGATAGGCGCAGTTCTCATCGAAAAAGTAGTAGTCGAAATTGATGTCATGGATCTCCCAGGCATGCGCCAGCATCCAGTCCACTTCATCCGGGGTCAAGTTGAGCCGGTATTCCCACAGGTCACGGTTTTCAATGTCCGAGTACTGCCGGATTTTTTCGTAATAGGGCTGTATCGAGGTGATGCCCGGGTAACCGCCAAAAATGCCGCGATAGGCGAACAGCAGTTCGCTGTCGTGGGCGGCCGCATCGGCGGCGTAGGAAATGGTGCTGGCCAACAGCAGGTTGGTGTCCTGATCGTCACTCGGCGGATCCAGTCTTAAAAAGGTGTGGCCGAACATGGACGATGGGCTGTTCAGGTAAGAGGCGGCAAAGACCAGGGTGACCGACTCCGTATTCAGATCTTGTCGCCACGATTGATAGGCGGTGCAGGCCACCGGATTGGCCGGTAGCTCGAGTTTGCTGCGCAGCCATCGGTCCCGGGCCGGAAAACGGCAGCGGGCATTGCTGTCACCGCCGCCGGGCTGCTGGATAGCGATCAGGGTCGCGATCAGTTCCGCTCTGGGTGAATGCTTGCCCTGTGGGCTGATAAAGAAGCCGACGTCGTCGGCCTGGCTGGTATAGGTGCCCCCGAACGTATCCGGCCGGTAGTGGCCGAGAGCCAGCCAGACCGGGTCGGTGGCCAGCGTCTTGATTTGTTGCGTGGAAATAGCGAACGCACAGGGGCTAAGGGTCAGCCAGAGGAGGGCTGACCAAAGTCGCTTGGTTGAGAGCATGGGTGACCGATTGTGACGGGGTTGGAGAAAACTGCGTGCGCCGTCCCTGGCGCCGTATCATCCCTGCCGGCCCGGTATCAGGCTACGTATTTGCTCAGCTTTTCGTTCTTTTCCATGAGCGCGACAATCGCACTGACGGCTTCATCAGACGTGGTGTCGGTGGTCGGGAAAATAGTGGCGAAGTTGTCTTGCAGCAACTGGCGGAACTCGCCGCGATCAGCCTTGTCCACACCCAGCACAACGGCCAGGGTGTCGAGGTTTTCGCCGTTGCCACGGGACATGTCACGGGCCACGTTGTCGATGTTGCCGTTCATGTACATCGCCATGGACTGGACGGCTTCGTTGGTCTGGCAACCCAGCGTGCCGGTGGTCATGCCGAAGGTCTGGTTACCAAACGAGCCATTGGTAGTAGCCGCGAGGACATGCGGTGCGATACCGGATTGTCCCTTCCAGATCATGGCACCCACACCACAGCCCGGTTGAGCAAAGGCCATGGAAGAAGCGCCCAGAAGAATTGCACCAGCGATCAGTTTTTTCATGTAGTACTCCTTGTCGATATTTGCAGTCGTCGCATACCATCCTGTCCAGCACAGCTTTGTGAAAACAGGATTTTAACGGCCCTGACAGGTTGCTGAGTGACGCAACCGTACCGTTCCTCGAAAGTATAGACTACATAACCAAAAGGCAAACCGTCGCTGAAGGCGGGACAACAACTTTGTGATCCGGGCCATCACTGGCGTCATCAACCACCCAGATAGGCGTTCTGCACATCCGGGTTGGCCAGCAGATTGGGACCGGTGTCCTGCAGGCGGATGCGGCCGGTCTCAAGCACATAGCCGCGGTCTGCCAGCTTCAGCGCCTGATTGGCGTTCTGCTCCACCAGGAATACGGTGATGCCTTCCTCGCGCAACTGACCGATGATCTCGAAGATCTGCTTGATGATCAGTGGCGCCAGCCCGAGCGAGGGCTCATCCAGGATGATCATCTTGGGTTTCGACATCAGCGCCCGGCCAATCGCCAGCATCTGCTGCTCACCCCCGGACATGGTTCCGGCACGCTGATGCTCCCGCTCCTTGAGGCGGGGGAACAGCTCGTAGACGTAGTCCTGGCTTTTACGGATCTCTGACTTGCTGTTGAAAAAGCCGCCCATGTGCAGATTTTCAGTGACCGACAGGCCGGGGAAAACCCGACGACCCTCGGGCACGATGGAGATCCCCGAGCGCATGATGTTGGGCGTGGCTTCACGGGTGATTTCACGACCTTCCAGAAAGACGCGCCCGGTGGTCGCCTGGGGTGACCCGCAGACCGTCATCAACAGCGTGGTCTTGCCGGCGCCGTTGGCGCCGATCAGTGACACAATCTCGCCCTTGCGGACCTCCACGGAGACCCCATGCAGCGCCTCGATCTTGCCGTAGTGCGTATGAACATCTTCGATTACAAGCATGTGGTTACCTCAGGCCTCGCCCAGATAGGCTTTGATGACATCGTCATTCTGGCGGATCTCATCCGGTGTCCCGCTGGCCAGGGGCCGGCCCTGATTGATGACGTTGATGCGGTCTGATATTTCCATCACCAGACTCATATCGTGCTCAATCAACACCACCGACACGTTGTAACACTCCTTGAGGTTAATGATCAGCTGGTTGAGCTCACGCGTTTCGGCGGGGTTCAGACCGGCAGCAGGTTCGTCCAGCATCAGCAGGGACGGCTCGGTGACCATGCAGCGCGCGATTTCAAGGCGCCGTTGCTGGCCATAAGCGAGATTGCCGGCTTCGCGGTTGGCAAGCTCAAGCAGGCCTACGCGCTCCAGCCAGTAGGCGGCGCGGTCCAGGGATTTGCGCTCTCTCTCGCGGTAGTTGGGCGTTTTGATCAGACCGGACAGCAGGTTGGTGTTCAGGTGTCGGTGCTGTGCCACCAGCAGGTTCTCGACCACCGTCATGCGGCTGAACAGTCGCACGTGCTGGAACGTGCGGACCAGGCCCAGCCGTGAAATCCGATAATCGGGTTTGCCCTGTATTTCCTTGCCGTTGAACAGGATCTGACCGCCGGTCGGGCGGTAGAATCCGCTCAGACAGTTGAAGACCGTGGTCTTGCCGGCGCCGTTGGGGCCAATGATCGAAACGATCTCGTGCTCCTGA
>JAWVWU010000229.1:0-4630 GCA_033723595.1 Marinobacter sp.
AGAATTTTACGAGTGAGAGGCTCCCGCTGGACCACCAGGGTGGCATCAAAGACCTTCTTGCCGCCGCGGTTCACATTCATGTGAATGCGCAGGGACGTCCCGCGGAAACTGAACAGCCAGTGATAGTCCTGATCCATCGGGTTATAGGGCGACACGTGGAAGCGCTTGCTGAACCGGAATGTCTGTGTGTGCCAGCCGGCATCCGATTCCCGGCCGGGTCCGCGTTCAAGGCAATAGACGTGGCGCTCATGCCAGGGCGTATTGGTGATCTGCGCGGCAATGACACGAGGGACCGCACCATCGACGGGGTTCGCACCGGCGTCGTAGCAGAAGTAGAAGCTTACCGGGTTGAAAACATAGCCCAGGTAACGCGGGTGGGTGATCAGTTCGATCGCCCCGTCGGGACGCCAACCTGTGGTCTGTTCCACGTGATTGGCAATCGCACGTTTGAGGTCCGGTGTGCCCGGGTCAAAGTAATCCTCCCGGCACAGGGAGAGCCAGTTAAAGCGCCCGAGCGAGAACCACGGGCTCAGGCGGGGCATCGCCGACCATTCGTCCAGGTTCAGTGCCAGCATCCCGGTGTGGTACTCAAAGCTGTGGCTGGCCGGACTGACCCGGCGGTGGCGGATCGTACCGCTGAGCCACTGGCTGGCCAGGGACGCGTCAGCTGCGGCGTTCATCTCACAACTCCACACCAAAGGCGGCTGTCACCCGCAGTGCACTGCGCACGCCATCCTCGTGGAACCCGTTGAACCAGTAGGCGCCGCAGTAGTGGGTGCGATTGGTGCCTCCGATTTCGTCATAGCGTTGCTGCGCAGCAACCGCCTGCATACTGAAAACCGGGTGGGCGTACTCGTACCGTTCAATGATCCGGTCGGGATCAATGTCCCCGCTCCGGTTCAGAGTGACACAGAAGGTCTCCGGCGCGTTCGTGAAGTTCTGCAGGATGTTCATGTTGTAGGTCACGGACGTCGGCTGGGTCCGGTGTTCCGGCATGTAATAGTTCCAGGCGGCCCAGGCTCTGGGCTCGTCCGGCAAAACTGAGGCGTCGGTGTGCAGAACCACGTCGTTTTTCTGGTAGGGAATCGCCCCAAGTACCGATGTCTCGGCGTCGGTCGGATCGGCCAGCATCGCCAGCGCCTGGTCACTGTGGCAGGCGAACACCACCTGATCGAACGTGTGCGTCTCGCCGTTCACCATGACGGTTACATGATCGCTGAACCGCTGGACACGGCTGACCGGACTGTTGAGATGGGTCAAAGGCCCCAGGGTCTCCATCATCCGGTCAACGTAGCGGGCAGAGCCTCCGGTGATGACCCGCCAGGTCGGCCGGTCGTCCACGGACAACATGCCATGGTTATTGAAGAAGCTCAGGAAGAACCGGATCGGGAACTGTTCGAGCACGATCTCCGGCGCGGACCAGATCGCGGCGCCCATCGGGACGATGTAGTTTTCCCGGAAATAGCGCGAATAGCGATGCCGGCTGAGATACTCGCCAAGGGTTTCGGTGTCGCTGATGGCGTTGTTGGCCAGGTCCTCGCGGGTCTCCTTATTGAACCGGAGAATCTCGCGAATCATTTTCAGGAACGACAGGTTGAACAGGTTGCGCCGCTGGGCAAACAGCGTGTTCAGGCTGGTCCCGTTGTACTGGAGCCCCGTGCGATTGCAGTCGACGCTGAAACTCATGTCGCTGACCTGGGATTCAACGCCGAGCTGGTCCATCAGGCGAATGAAATTGGGGTAGGTCCAGTCGTTGAATACGATGAAACCGGTATTCACCGGCCAGTCGCGTCCGCCGGCATTGACCATCCGGGTATTGGTGTGACCACCGGCGTAATGACCGGCCTCATAAATCTGGACGTCATGATGTTTTGATAAAAGCCAGGCCGTTGTCAGGCCTGAAACACCGGCACCGACGATAGCAATACGCTGGCGGGGTTGGGTCATGGATGTGGTTCCTGGTCTTTGCTCTGACTGCGCGCCATCGACGCGGCCATACGATCAATCACTACCTGGGGCAGGGCACTGAGGGCTTTAAGCATCCAGGTGAAACGTTTGGGAAACTGGATTTCGGACTGTCCCCGTTGCAGCCCCCGAACAATGCGTCGGGCGGCATCGTCGACGCTGATCAGGAAGGGCATGGGGAAGTCATTGCGATCGGTAAGCGGGGTTTTCACGAAACCCGGCGATACCACCGTAACGCCAATACCTTCCGCGGCCAGATCAGCGCGCAGGGCGTGGGCGAAATAGGTCAAGGCCGCCTTGGACGCGCCGTAGCCTTCGGCCCGGCCGAACGGAAACCACCAGGCGGACGAGCTGACAATGACCAGCTGCGCCGGCAGACCCTGGGCACGGGCTGCCCGCAGACTCGGTAGCACCGCCTCAACACTGCGACTGGTGCCGATCACATTGGTCGTGATATTGGCCTCGATCACCGAGCTGCGGAAATCAGCCACGTCCAGATACTCGCAGGTGCCGGCGTTGAGAATGGCCATCTGCAGCGGTTTCGGGCCATCAAAGCTAGCGCGCACCCGTTCGAGGTCGGCCGGCGCGGTGGTGTCGCCTGGGGCGATGGTCACCCGGCCCGGTGCTATGGCAGCCAGTTCGTTCAGCGGCTCCTCCCGACGACCGGTTACGATCAGCTCATGACCCTGCGCAAGGAGGTCCCGGGCGACGGCGTAGCCGATGCCCGAGGTCGCGCCGGTAATCCAGAGTCGGATTGGTGTCTCCAGCAGGCCGGTCATGCGGCGTGTTTCCTCAGCCAGCGAACGGCGGTGCCCAGCACCGGCAGGTTTTCGTAGAGCAGTTGGCCGGCGTCGAAATAGTCCCGGTGTGACACAATGCGGTCTTTGTCGATCCGCAGATGACTGATCCCGTCGACTTCAATGGTGTCGCCCCGGCGTATGCGTTTGTGTCTCAGGACCATCACCCAGGGAATGCACACGTGGCCGTCCGGACCAATGATCGAATCGGCGAAGCGAAAACGGCAGTCGATAACGTTCTCGTAAGCGCCGGTGAAGTACTCGGTCAGTGCCTGGAGTCCCTGAACAGAAACGAACGGATCGGTAAAGGTAATCTGATCGCTGTACACACTGGCCAGGTCTCCGGTGTGTCCGGAGCCCATTTCGTTGAACAGTTGCAGAAACCGGTTAAGCACGGTGGTCGGGCCTGACTCGATGGCGGTTACGTCGGCGGTTGTTTGAGTGTCGGTCATCACAGGGTTCTCCGCTGTGCGTCCAGTTGTCGGGTTTCTTCCTGGATATGGTCGGGAATAGGGTTGAGATCGTGAACGATGCCCAGTTTCTCAAGGCCGCAAAGCAGGTAGTAAGTCAGGTCGATCTCATACCAGCGAAAACCCTGACGCGCTGACTGCGGCCAGCGATGATGGTTGTTGTGCCAGCCCTCGCCGAGGGTGATCAACGCCAGCCAGAAGTTGTTCCGACTGTCGTCCTTGGTCTCGAAACGACGGTGACCCCAGACGTGTGCAAGCGAATTAATCGACACGGTGGCGTGGAACAGCGCCACGGTCGAGATAAAGAAGCCCCACACCACCAGCTGGAATCCGTTTGTGCCGAGCTCCGGCATCCAGCGTGCAAGCCCCTCACCAAGGGCGTAAATGCTGACGACGGCCAGCGCCGGTATCAGCGCGTCAAAGCGGTTGATAAAACGCAGTTCCGGAAACCTGAGCCAGTCCCGGACCCGACGTTCGTCCATGGCGAAGCCGGCATCGCAGGTGAACCAACCCATGTGGGCCCACCAGAAACCGCCCTGATGAGGCGAGTGCAGGTCGCCGGGTTCATCGGAATGCTGATGGTGATGGCGATGATGAGCGGCCCACCACAGCGGCCCACGCTGGGCGGCGCTGGCGCCGAGCGCACCGAAGACAAATTGCCAGAAGCGGTTGGTCTTGAACGTTTTGTGCGAAAAGTAGCGATGGTAGAATCCGGTGATGGCAAACATCCGGGCGACAAAAAACCCAATGGCAAAGAGCACGGCGAAGGTGCTGGTGCCGCTCACAATGACCAGTAGGCAGGCCAGGTGGAGGCCGACGAAGGGCAGAACCCTGATCAGGTTGAAGGCGCGTGATTCGGTGTCTATGTGATCTGAACGCGCGTCCGAATCGAACCACCTCAGAATGTTCGTCAACCAGTTTTGCACTCGGGTCATACCCTGCCAGCCCTTTTTTGCTCGAGTCATAAATTTACCGAAAAACCATAATCATAGGGTTTGCCCTTTTTACGATAGCAACCCCCTCTTTGGATGCACGCTGACCCATGTTTAATGATCATCATAGCCAGGCTTCGATACGCCGCGTCGCCATAATCGGTTCAGGTGTGGCCGGTCTGAGTCTCGGCCTCCAACTCCAGGACAGCGGCGTTGCCGTTACGCTGTTTGAAAAAAGCCGGGGGCCGGGTGGAAGACTAGCATCAAAGCGTCCGGATAAGGACGCCGGGCAGGGTGATTCCGTCGATATGGGCGCCCAGTTTTTTACGCTGCGCAACCCCCGCTTCCGGTCGCTGATCGATCGATGGGCCGGCACCGATGCCTACGCAGAATGGTCAGCGCGGCTGCGCTATCAGTCTGCGAGCGGTGACTGGGAGCCGTTTCGTCAGGCGACCCGCTATGTCGG
>JAWVWU010000230.1:0-4627 GCA_033723595.1 Marinobacter sp.
CTGGTACTGTCTCCGCTGGCCAGCATGATTCCTGCCTACGCGACCGCCCCGGCACTGCTGTACGTGGCGGTGCTGATGACCAGCGGGCTCAAACTGATTGACTGGGACGACATCACCGACGCGGCTCCGGCCGTGGTCACCGCCCTGATGATGCCGCTGACCTTCTCCATCGCCAATGGCATCGCCCTCGGCTTTATTACCTATGCCTTGCTGAAAATTGTCAGTGGACGCTGGTCCCACCTCAATGCCAGTGTGCTGGTGATCGCACTGGTGTTTATCCTGAAATTTCTTTTCCTGGACGCGGCCTGAGCCGCGATCCGAACGACCGGACCCGTTATGGATTATTTTTCTGAGAGCATCAAACAGGCCATTCGCACCGTACCGGACTGGCCCAAACCCGGCGTCAATTTTCGCGACATTACCACGGTGCTGCAGGATCGCACCGCCTTCCGCAAGCTGATCGATGCCTTCGTTCACCGCTACCACGGCACTCGTGTCGATGCGGTGGCCGCCGTCGACGCCCGCGGCTTTATTATCGGTTCCGCCCTGGCCTATGAGCTGAATGCCGGGTTGGTGCTGGTTCGCAAGAAGGGCAAACTGCCCTTCGACACCCTGGTCGAGGATTACGAACTTGAATACGGCACCGCCTCGGTGGAGCTTCACAAGGACGCGTTCAAGCCCGGCGACAAGGTGGTGTTGGTCGATGACCTGATTGCCACCGGCGGTACCATGCTGGCCGCATCGCGACTGATCCGCCGGATTGGTGCGGATATCATCGAAGTGGCAGCAATGATCGACCTTCCGGATCTCGGCGGCTCTGATAAGCTGAGGCAGGAGAACCTGCAGGTTTACACCGTCTGCGCCTTTGAGGGCGACTGACGGTCTTACGCACATCACTGGGGGGATAAGGATATGGCGCAGTATCAGCACACCTGGAAGGACGGTTCACCGGTTCAGTTCGGCCTGGGTAAAATCGTCTGCGTCGGCCGTAATTACGCCGAGCATGCCAAAGAACTGAACAACCCGATTCCTGATTCCCCGCTTCTATTCATCAAGCCGGCGACCGCCGCGGTCCACATGACCCGTCCGATCGAGGTCCCACGGGATCGGGGGGCCGTCCATTTTGAGACCGAACTGGCCGTATTGATTGGCTGCCCTCTGACCCGGGCCTCCGAGGCGGACGTTCGCCGGGCCATTCTGGGTTACGGACTGGCCCTGGACCTCACACTCCGGGATCTCCAAAGCGAGCTGAAGGCCAAGGGGCAACCCTGGGAACGGGCCAAGGGCTTTGACGGCGCCTGTCCGCTATCGCCGTTTGTGGCGGCCGATCGCTGTGATCTTCAGGGCATCCGATTCTCCCTCGATATCAACCGCCAGCGTCAGCAGACCGGCGATACCAACGACATGCTCAATCCGATCGTGCCGCTGATTGCCCACATCAGTCATCAGTTCACGCTGCTTCCCGGCGATGTGGTGCTCACCGGCACGCCGGCGGGCGTCGGGCCCCTGCAATCCGGGCAAGTCCTGTCACTGGAGCTCGACGACGTTCTGTTCGTGGAAACCACGGTGGCCTGACGACCCCCCGTCCCGGTGAGGAACGGTCCGTCGGCGACACTGGACGAGCGCCTCGGTCAGACTGTATAAAAACGTCAGCGGCCAGCCTTATCCGGGCTCTGCTCGTCAGCGATCGAATCACGGCTATCAGGCTCGTAGCCGTTTCTGACTGCCGGTCATTTGATCCGGCGAACGGCATGACAATTCCAGCGATCACTCCGGGTGACGACACCCCGGACAGGACATCACGCATGGCAAAGAAACCGGTAACCTCCCGCAGTGGTCGGTTCTTCCGACTGGCCGGCATGACCGCGTCCGTAGCCGGCCAGTATGCCGGCCAGCGCGCCCGCAAGTTTCTCGGCCGGGAAGCCGATGACGCTGCGCGCAGTGAACATTACAGCCGCATGGCCGATCAGATTGCCGACACGCTGGGCGAGCTCAAGGGCGCCGTGATGAAGGTCGGCCAGATTGCCTCCCAGACCCAGGATTTCCTGCCCAAGGAATTTTCCGACGCCCTGCAGAAGCTTCAGAAAGAAGCGCCACCCATGCCGTTCGAGGTGATTACCGATCAGATTGAGGCCGAACTGGGCAGGCCTGTCGGTGAGCTGTTTGAGTACTTGCAGGAAACACCCTACGCAGCGGCTTCCATCGGTCAGGTCCACCGGGCACGCCTCCACAGCGGCGAGGACGTCATCATCAAGGTGCAGTACCCGGGCGTCGACGAGTCCTGCGACTCGGATCTCAAACAACTGCGCATGGCCCTTCGACTCGGCGGCCTGCTCAAAATGCCCAGGGACAGTGTTGACCAGCTGTTCGCAGAAATCCGGGAGCGGCTGCGGGAGGAACTGGACTACGTGAACGAGGCCCGCAACCTGGCGGCCTTCCGCGAGTTCCACAAGGATGAACCCTGGCTGCTGATTCCAAAAGTGATGGAGAACTACTCCACCCGCCGTGTCCTCACCATGGAGTTGCTCGAGGGTGATCACATCAGTGCGGTCACGCCGGAACGCTACAGCCAGGCAACCATCAACCGGATCGGCCACCGCATCTTCACGATGATGGCCGATCAGCTGTTCCGTTTTCAGTGTATTCACGGCGACCCCCACGCCGGCAATTTTGCCTACCGGCCGGACGGTACGATCATTCTGTATGACTTCGGCTGTGTGAAAAAACTCAAACCAGAGATCGTCGATGCCTATCGAAAGGCCCTCGTGTCAGCGCTTGACGAGGATTACGCCGCCCTGGATCGCCACCTGATCGACCTGGGTGCGCGGGTCGAGAATCAGCCTGCAGTAGACGAGGCCTATTATGCGATGTGGCGCGATATCCTGATCAAACCCTTCAGTGACGACACGCCTTACAATTTTGCCAACTCAGAGATCCACAAAGACGTCGCCGCCAAGACGACGACCGTTTTCAAATACCTGGATTTTTTCAAACCGCCGGTGGAGAGTATCTTCATCGATCGGATGATCGCCGGTCATTACTGGATGATGAAGCGGCTTGGGGTGCAGGCCGCCTTCCGTCAGGAACTGGAACGCTATCTGGACAAGCACTGAGCCCGGGACGGCCGTTCTGGCTGCAGGGTTGTTGCCTGATGCAGCCAGAGCAGCAACACTGTGGCCGCCTCAGTCTTTCAGCATGACACTGGCGTCAAACCCGAGACGAAGGTTTCCCCACAGCCGCCCGCCGACGAAAATGGGCGAGTCAATCTCGGTCATGATTTCCCCTGTGTCCCGCACGTAGGTGTGTAGCAGGAAACGCTCGGCATTGCGCGCCGCCCGCAAGCCGGACGGATCTTCAAACATGCGCTTGTCGCGGCTGGTCATCAGATCCACAGCCGGATCGCCCGTGGGCCTCTTGGAGAACCAGCTGTTATTGACCGGGCAGTAGCCCCGCTGATCCACCACAAACGCGACCTTGCCACCCGGAGTCGCCTTGACCAGTTTGTCGCACTCGCTCTGGACCGCGCCCGCCAGTTTCTCCGTGTAAGCGGTCAGGTACTGCTTCGGGTTCGTTCCCGGGATCAGCCGATAGGATTGGTCAAAGATGGTCGTTCCCGAAGCCTGCAAGGTCTCAAGCGCCGCCTGCACCCGGTCTCGGCACTGTCCGGCGCGGGTAATCGACGCATCCAGTTCGCCGTGGCCGAGGACGAAACGGCCGATAGTGCCCTGGACTTTTTCGGCAACGGCGGTCAAATCCCGGGTGGCCTTCGCCGAGGCCTGCATATTGGCGTCTGTTTCCTGGCTGGCCTTGTGAATCTGTGTCATACGCTCGTTGATACCGGCGTTGCTGCTGGCCACGTGCTCCACATGCTGGGCGATGCCTGACAGACTGTTGGTCGTCTCCTCGAAGTCGTTCACCAGGCGGGCAAAATTGTCAGACGCCTTGACGACCACATCCCGCGTACTCTCGGCACTCTGGCTGATCCCCAACGTCTGATCATGGGTATCACTCACCTGCTGCAGCATGGCTTCGATATTTTCGGAGATGTCATCCGTTGCCTGACGCACCTTTTGGGCCAGCTTGCGGACCTCATCGGCCACCACCGCAAAACCCCGACCACTCTCACCAGCCCGTGCAGCTTCAATCGCAGCATTCAGCGCCAGCAGGTTGGTCTGACCAGAGATATCCTGGATGACGCCGACAATACCCTTGATGCTGGCCGAACGTTCATTCAGCCCCGACACGAGGTTGCTGAACTCGCCCAGTCGATCGGAAATGGTACTGATCTTGTGGCTGACATCCTGCAATTCCGCGTAGGAATCGCGAGCCATGTCGAGGTTGTGACTGATCGTGCCCGAGATGGCCTGGGTCTGTTCGGAGACTTCCGTGATCCGCTCTACCGAGGCGCTGCTCTGCTCCATGACCTCCTCGGCAAAACGGGTCTGCTGGCGAGTGCTGACACTGGAACTGTCGATACTCTTGAGCGATTTGGCAGACTCCAGCGCAATGCCAACGGTCAGTGACTGGACATTGGCGATGATCGCCCGCTGCCTTGACAGGAAACGGTTGTAGGTCTGGGCCAGGGTTCCAATCTCATCGTGAGTCAGTACCGGCATGTCCCGGGATA
>JAWVWU010000231.1:0-4626 GCA_033723595.1 Marinobacter sp.
CACGAACCCCGGCGTCAGGAGCAAGGCGCCACCGACTGCCAGTATCAGACCTTCAGCGACTTCCTTCGCCGGCAGCTCGCCGCTGTTCAGGCGCTGGTTGGCCTTAAGCAACGTGGCCAGCCCCTGCTGGCGCAGCAGCGCGGCACCCAGTACCGCGGTCAGCAGCACGAGGCCGATGGTATTCAGGGCACCAATAACCGCGCCCACTTTGATCAGAATGGTCATTTCGACAATTGGCAAAATGACGAAAAGCAGAAAAAACACGCCCATGGTCAAGGCCTTTATCCGGATAGTGACTGCGCCTGTCTACGCTGGCGATAATCGCGCGATTATCGATATACTCAGGGCGCTTGGCTGCCGGCCGCTCATGGCGGCCGGCAATGATCAACAGGTGCCTGGCTGACAATTCATTTTCACAGCCGGCTCATCCTCTTCTGTTAGGGCAGATCATGAAACTTCAAGATTCCGTAATCGCAATTACTGGTGGTGGTCAGGGATTGGGCCGTGCGATGGCCGAATACCTGGCCGCTCGTGGTGCCAGCCTGGCGCTGATTGACCTCATGCCGGAAAAGCTCGAGGAGGCTGTTGCTGCCTGCGAGGCAGTCGGCGGCAAAGCCAGAGCCTACACCTGCAATGTCGCCAGCGAAGAGGCCGTTGAAGAGACGTTTGCCGCCATCCACCGGGACTTTGGTCGCCTCAACGGTCTGATCAACAACGCGGGCATATTGCGCGACGGCCTGATGATCAAGGTCAAGGATGGCCAGGTCGTCAAACGCATGAGCCTCGCCGAGTGGCAGGCTGTGATCGACGTTAACCTCACCGGCGTTTTTCTGTGCGGGCGCGCCGCCAGTACACAGATGATTGAACACGGTGATCAGGGTGCCATCATCAACATCGCCTCAATCTCGCGCGCCGGCAACATGGGACAGAGCAACTATTCCTCGGCGAAAGCCGGCGTTTCTGCTCTGGTTCCGGTGTGGGCGAAAGAGCTGGCTCGTTATGGCATCCGTGTCATGGGCATTGCGCCCGGCTTTATCGAAACGGAGATGACCGCCTCCATGAAACCGGAGGCCCTGGAGAAAATGACGGCGGGCATTCCGCTCAAACGCATGGGACGGCCCGACGAAATTGCATCGGCTGCCGCCTTCATTTTTGAAAACGACTACCTTTCCGGCCGGATGATTGAAGTGGATGGTGCCCTCAGACTCTGATCCATCGAACCTTCCCCGGGAACAGATGATCTGGCAGGTGGTTATCGCTATTCCCGCAGGTCGTGTTGCGAACTACGGCCAGATCGCCGCGCTGGCGGGTCTCGGCCGGCAGGCGCGGTTTGTCGGCCGTGCCTTGGGGCGATTGCCGGACGGCTCCTCGGTGCCCTGGTTCCGGGTGGTGAGGAGCACCGGCCAGCTGGCGTTTCCCCGGGATTCAGACGGCTTTATCCGACAGCGCGATCTGCTGGCCAAAGAGGGCGTCCCGGTCGTGGACGGCCGCGTATCAATGAAGCACTATCGCTGGGAGCCCTGAGCATCAGCGGCTGAAACAC
Organism: Marinobacter sp.; assembly: GCA_033723595.1. Classification (GTDB taxonomy): domain Bacteria; phylum Pseudomonadota; class Gammaproteobacteria; order Pseudomonadales; family Oleiphilaceae; genus Marinobacter. Next base: position 1,544 of record JAWVWU010000231.1, read on the forward strand.
CTGCCCTCAGGCATCCCCCGCGGGAGCCAGGCGATCCAGTCGTGCGCCCTGCCTGAGTATCCACCAGGCGAGCACAATCGCCGGGATTCCCATCGCCGCAGAGACCAGAAAAAACGACACGTAGCCGTAGCTGGCGACCACCATGCCTGAGAAGCCGCCGATAAACTTGCCCGGCAGGGTCATCAACGAACTGAACAACGCATACTGGGTGGCCGTGAATGAGGCACTGGTCATGCTCGATAACCAGGCAATCAGTGCGACATTGGCGATGCCTCCGCTGAGGTTATCCGCACTGACCACCACGGCCAGACTGACCAGGTTCGGCGCATGCTGAGCCACCAGGACAAACAGCAGGTTGCTTGCCGCGGTGAGAATGGCGCCAGCCAGCAATACCGGCCTGACACCGTGGCGGGAGACCAACACTCCGCCGACCAGCGATCCGAAAATGGTCATGAAAAAGCCGAAAATTTTCGTGATATCCGCCACATCCGTTTTGGAGAAGCCCATGAACGTCAGATAGAACGGATTGGCCATGACACCCATCGAGATATCACAGACCCGATAGAGCGCAACCAGCAACAGGATCATGACCGACAGCTCGCGATAGCGCCGGAAGAAATCCAGGAACGGCCCGACCACAGCGGCTGAAAACCAGCCGGCGGCCCGGGCAAGTCGCGGAGGCAAATGCGCACGTTTGCTGGTCTCAAGCGCCACCGACTCAGCCAGATCCCCGGCGGCACTGAAATGATTGACCTTCGGCTCACGTATCACCAGAACCGTCATTACACCAACACCGACCAGCGCCGCCATGACTTCATAGGAAATCTGCCAGGACCAGAATTCGGCAATGTAGAGCGCACCGGCGCCGGCGACCAAAAGCGCAACGCGATAGCCGAAAATGTAAGTGGCCGCGAGTGCAGCCTGCAAACGCTGGCCCGCAATTTCTATTCTGTAGGCATCAATCGACACGTCCTGGGTCGCCGACGAAAACGCCACCAGCAGGCCGCACCACGCCATCAGTACCGGGTCCGTGGTCGGATTCACATGCGCCATGAGCACAAGCCCGGTGGCGATGCCGGCCTGGGCCAACAGCATCCAGCTGCGGCGTTTGCCCAGCAGACGGTCAAGAACCGGCAGAGCCACCCGGTCAATCACCGGCGCCCAGACCACCTTGATCGAGTAGGTGATACCCAGCCAGCTGAAGAAGCCTATGGTGGCTGTCTCCACGCCAACGTCCGCCAGGCGGGCATTCAGTGTCGAGAAAACCAGCAGGAATGGCAGGCCCGCCGAAAACCCCAGAAACAGCAGGGCGATCACCTGCCAGTGGGAAAATGTGCGCAACGCTTCAATCAGCAGGCTCCGCAGGCGCTGACGTCTTGGTATCAGAACCACCGTTAATCGCGGAAATTGTTGAATTGCAGGGGCAGATCAAGCTCGGATTCACGAAGCATGGCGATCACTTCCTGAAGATCATCGCGCTTTTTCCCGGTAACTCGCACTTTATCTCCCTGAATGCTCGACTGTACCTTCAGCTTGGCGTCTTTGATCATTTTCACCATTTTCTTGGCCATATCGGTTTCGATTCCCTGGCGCAGGATCAGGTGCTTTTTCACCAGCTTGCCAGCCTTGCTCTCACCCTCTTCAGAGAGGGCACGGGCGTCAATGTTCCGCTTGGCAAAGGCCATTCTCAGCATATCCATCATCTGTTCTATCTGAAATTCCTGTTCGGCGCTGATCGTGACGCCCTTCTCATCGAGCTCGAAATTTGCGTCCACGTTCTTGAAGTCCCAGCGGTTACCCAGATCACGACGGGCCTGATCCACCGCATTGGTCACTTCATGCATATCGATTTCCGAGACAATATCGAACGACGGCATAGGAAACTCTCCCAAAAATGAGGAAACCGTCACGTCAATGCCACTGTGAGGCATCGCCGATAGCGGATGGGTTCCACATGTTTTACATTTATGAACGTTGCGAGCCACTTATCACGTTATAATGGCCCCCGCTCGCAAGCCGGTGCTGTTCAGTTCACAGGCTTATCAAAGGTGCCAAAGCATACCAAGACCAGACCAGCACCGCATCTGACAATAAAAGGGTGAGACGTCAACAACAATGCCAAATCTCGATCTTCCGATTCTCGTCGTGGACGATGCCAAATTCAGCAGCATGGTTGTCAGCCGTGCGTTGCGCAATGCCGGCTATCGCGATGTGCGGGTTGCCAACAATGCGTCCGCCGCCCTCACCCTGATGGAAGAACGACCGGTCAGCGTGCTGATCGCGGACTGGCTGATGCCGGAGATGGATGGACTCCAACTGACGGATCGTGTGCGCCAGCTGGACGAACAGACCAATCACTACACCTACGTGATACTGCTAACCGCGCGGGAAAGCGTCGAGGCGCTCTCCGAAGCCTTCGATCGCGGCGTGGACGATTTCATCTACAAGTCGGACATGAGCAAACAGCTGGTTTCCCGTATTTTTGCAGCAGATCGTATGGCGGACCGTCAGAATACGCTGCTTACCGCGAATTCGCTATTGATCGAAAACAATCGGGAGCTTGAGGAGAGCAGTATTGTTGATCTGGAAACGGGCCTTGGAAATAACCATTACGCCCGGGAGCGGCTCGCCAAGAGTCTGCGTCAGGCCGAGGCGCGTGGCGGGGCATCGGCGTATGTTCTGATCGGCATCCGGAACTGGCAGGCACTGAAACGCCAGCACAGTGCCGCCACCATGAGCGAACTGGCGGTTGGCGTCGGGCGACGGCTTAGCCACCTCATTCGCCCGATGGACGCCCTCTGCCGGGTGGGCGACAATCAATACGCCATCATTGCTCACTTTTCCCACGGCGATCACTGCACGACTGCGGCCTTCCGCAGGCTCTTTGATGGCATCAACCACAAGGCGCTGAAAACCACGGCCGGCTATATCTCCGTCGAAGCAGGCATGGCACTGTGCAAAGCCGATGCCCAGGACGGCACACCTGACGTCCAGGACGTGGAACGGGCGGCCGTTCAGGGGTTGGTCGATGCCTATGAGACCCGCCGCTTTACGGAGATCAGCCCTAACATCGCCGTAGGCGC
>JAWVWU010000232.1:0-4584 GCA_033723595.1 Marinobacter sp.
CGGTTGAAGCTCCGCAGGGGCCGGCAGACCTGATGGCCGTCGACGTCGAAGGGCACACAGCCTACATCCCCAACCTCGAGTATCTCGAGTCGCTGGCCCTGGAAACGCTCGGCCAATAACTGACGTCCGGGCCGTTTAACGTTATACTATTACGTTTTCCGATCATCGGATGCGTTCATGTCAGCCAGTGCACTGCCCTATCGCCCCCACAACCACTCAGCCTGTGTCCGTCAGGCTCTGGCGGACGCGCGCGCCCGGTGTCGCGCCAGCAAAGCCCGCCTGACGCCCACACGTGAACAGGTATTGCATCTCATCTGGCGGTCACACAGAGCTCTGGGTGCGTACGATCTGCTGGCGATGTTGGCAGAGGACGGCCACAAGGCGGCCCCACCAACGGTCTATCGGGCTCTGGACTTCCTGCAGCGGCAAGGCCTGGTGCATCGCATTGCTTCTCTCAACGCCTTCATCGGCTGTAGCCACACCGGCCAACCACATCGCGGCCAGTTCCTGATCTGCCGGCAGTGCCGCAATGTACTTGAACTGACCGCGCCGGACGTGACGCAAGCAGTGGATCGCGCCAGTGCCGCCGAGGCCTTCGCCGCGGAAGACACCATCGTCGAGGTCATCGGACTCTGCCCCGCCTGCCAGGAAGCCGGACACCATGACTGAGCCACTGGTCAAACTCGACAGGGTCACCGTGACATTCCGCGACACTCCGGCGGTGGATCAGGTGAACCTGACCGTCAGACGGGGCGATATCGTCACCGTTATCGGCCCGAACGGCGCCGGCAAAACCACCCTGATCAAAGCCATTACCGGCCTGCAGCCCATTTCCGGCGGCACACTCTGGCGGCAACCGGGTCTTCGCATCGGCTATGTCCCCCAACGCCTGGAATTGCAACCCACCTTGCCGCTGACCGTTGAACGCTTCATGGCGCTGACCGGCAAGTCGCGACCGGCCTATCAGGCGGCGCTGACCGAGACCGGGGTCGCCCACCTGCTGACAGCGTCAGTCCATCATCTGTCCGGCGGTGAGATGCAGCGGCTGTTGCTCGCCCGGGCATTTGTCCGCCAGCCGGACCTGCTGGTACTGGACGAGCCGGCCCAGGGGGTCGACATCAACGGCCAGGCTGCGCTTTACGAGCTGATTCGAAGCCTTCGCGACCGCCTCAACTGCGGTGTCATCATGATTTCCCACGACCTTCACCTGGTGATGGCGGCAACGGACCGGGTGATCTGTCTGAACCAGCATGTCTGCTGCAGCGGCTATCCGGCGGATATTTCCCACGATCCCGCGTTCGTCGAGGTCTTCGGGCGGCCGGTCGCGGAGAGCCTGGCGATCTATCACCACCACCACAACCACCAGCACAATCTGCACGGTGAAGTCGTTCACTCACCGGCCCCTGACCAGCCCCCGTCGGATCTCCATACCCATGAGCCTCATTGACACGATTCTTGGTGATTTCTTCTGGCGGGCAGTGCTGGGCGGGCTGGGCGTTGCTCTGGTAGCCGGTCCGTTGGGCTGTTTCGTGGTCTGGCGTCGCATGGCCTATTTTGGCGATACCCTGGCGCACTCGGCGCTGCTTGGGGTCGCCCTGGGCTTTCTGTTTCACCTGCCGCTCAATCTGGGCATCGCCCTGACCTGTGTGGGTCTGGCGCTGGTACTGGTCATTCTGGCCCGCAATCGCAGCCTGGCCACCGATACCCTGTTAGGCATCCTGGCCCACAGTGCCCTGGCGATCGGTCTGGTCACGCTCAGCTTCATGCCGGATGTTCGGGTCGATCTGAACGCCTATCTGTTTGGCGATCTGCTGGCCGTGACCCGCGGCGACCTGATGTGGATCTATGGCGGAGCAGCCGTGGTCCTGGGCTTGCTGTTCCGGCTCTGGCGGGGCCTGCTGATGAGCACCATTCACGAAGAGCTGGCGCGGGTGGAGGGCATTCCTGTCGAGCGTCTCAGGCTGACCCTGATGCTGATGTTTTCCCTGGTGATTGCCATCGCCATGAAAATCGTCGGCGTGCTGTTGATTACCGCACTGTTGATTATTCCCGCCGCCACCGCAAGGCGGCTTGCCAGCAGCCCCGAGCGCATGGTGATCCTGGCTGTGGTGGCCGGGCTGATCGCGGTTGCCGGCGGCCTGAGCCTGTCCTGGGAAGTGGACTCCCCCGCCGGCCCGTCCATCGTGGTAACGGCCTTTGTCCTGTTTCTACTGGTTTACTCGGTGGTGCGTCAGCAACGACTGTGATCGTTTGACAACACTTGGCGTAGCCCGAGGGCTGGGCTAAAGTCGAAGAACGACCCGCTGGCCAATGGTCCAGTGGCGTGTTGCCAGGAGATCGTGATGGAAACCCCCGAGTCAGGACGACGCGCTGTGCCAGTCTGGCTGCCCTGGGCTGTGCTGTTGCTGGGCATTCTGGTGACGAGCCTGTTGGCACAGACCATTGCAGATTTCGACCATCAGCTCAAAGTCCGCTTACTGACCGCCCAACACCAGGCTGCGGCCGACCGCATCAGCGACCGCATTGACCTGCTGATTCAGACCGGCCGGTCATTGGCGCCGCTATCGACTGCGCCGGCACACCAGCCCAAGACGGCAGCCGGGGATGCACTGGCTGACCGTGCGGGGGTCGTTGGCGTGGAGCGGATCTGCATGATCGCTCCGGCCAATGACATGCGGGTCCGGGACAGTGTCGGTGATCCGGCGATGGTGCTGCCAGCCGGTGCGATCGCCACGAGCGTCGATCACTGGACCGGGGCATTGCATCGCGCCCTGGCGACCCAGACCGTGACGGCCACCGACGAAACCGAGCTGAAACCGGGGCTTGGTCAACCGGGTATGGTGCGTCTGTTTGTGCCGGGCGGGCCTGACTGCCTGTTGAGCCTGGTCATCAACCCCGCCCGATTCCTGGCCGGAGCCCTCGCTGAACGTCGCACGCCTGATCTCGCATTCGCTGTCCACGACCTCAGTCAGCAGTCGAAAACCCCTTTGTTTCAGCTCGCCGCCACCGGGCCGGTCGACGCCGGTGCGGCGTTGCGCTCCGAACTGGCGGTCGGCGACCGCACCTGGATGATGACCACGACGCCGACGGTGGCCTTCTTCACCGACGGTCAGGACGAGCTGACCCAGCGCATCTGGCTGTCAGGGGTACTGATCAGCGGCCTGATGGCCGTCCTGGCGGCCGTTGCCGCACGGCAGCTGCGCCGGGCCAACCATCGTCACGAGACCGACCTGATTGCGCAATCCAAACTGCAGCAGCAGCTGGACAACAAACTCGTGGAGAAGGTCATCCTCAAACAGGCTCTCGATAACAGTGAGTTGCGCAGCCGTGATCTGGTCAGTCTGACCGGCGGGTTTGTCTGCGAACTGGACGACCGGCTCAACATCGCCTTTATTTCACCGCAGGTGACGGACCTGCTCGAGCAGCCGCCGGCGGACCTGGCAGAACGACCGCTGGAACAGGCGATTGCCAGTCGGGACCGTGACAATTTTCGTGCGGCGCTTGAGGCAGCGCGCCGGGACCGGCAGATGGAACGCATCGATCTGCATATGCTGACCGCCTCCGGACAGGAAGTCGCAATCACACTGAGGATCAAGGCGGTCATTGAGCCGATCAGCGGCTGCACGGGCTTCCGGTTGACCGGCCAGCACAACCCGTCGGATCGGTGAGGCCCTGTCGAACGTTACCTTGGTAACGTTTTATGGGTCCCGTCGCAGAACGGCGGCGTTTTGGAGTGCTTACACCCGCAGAACCAGAGCCACTCATCCCGGGTTGCAGTGTATCGCACCGGAGTCAGGCCGGTTCCCTGATGGGAGCCGTCACAGAATGGCTGGGACTGGCTGCGGCCGCAGGCACACCAGGTGTAGCTCTGGTCCTTTTCAACCTGCACCGCACAAGGCGATGTACGCGCTACCATCGGTTCGGTGGATTCAGACATAAGGCACCTCCGGAAGAATTCCATCATGGAAGCCCCCGCGCGGGCCTTCCACCGGACTCAGTATACACACTGACCGGCAGGCTGAGCTGTCAGTGGCGGCCCGACAGGGGCTGCAACCGATCGACCAGGCGTCCCGACTCGACCAGCTCCATGAACTCTTCACCCAGCCGTTCACTCTCGGTGATCGCCGCCCGCCAGGCACGTTCACGGCCCGGGTCATCCCCCATGTAGCGTTCGAAGTCTTTCCGGTCCGGCAACTTACGGTCCGGTAGCGATGCGAGGTACGACCGGGAAGGGGCGACCAGCAGCACATCCTGGAGCCGCCCGGCGTCACCCCGGCGCCAGGGCAGTGTTTTGTCAAACCAGCCGGGGATCACCCGGTCGGTAAAGTGGGGATAGAGCACGATACCCGGTTGCTCGTAAGGCAGATCAAGATGATAGTCCAGCAAGCCACCGTCCCGGTATACGCCCTCCGGAGCCCCCGGGATATTGCGTACCCCGGTCATCACCATAGGAATGGACGCGGAGGCCAGCAGTGCCGGCATCAGGTTATCCCGGTTCAGCGCAATGCGATGGCTGGGAAAGTCCAACAGTTCTCCGACCGGCACCGGCAGTCGACTGTCATGGATAATGCCCCGCTCCATGGA
>JAWVWU010000233.1:0-4574 GCA_033723595.1 Marinobacter sp.
CTGGTGCGCGCGGCCTTCGGCAACAACAACACGGACACCTGCGCACGGGTATGCCACTCCCCCACCGGCTACGGTCTGAAAACCACCATGGGTGAATCCGCCGGTACCCAGACGTTCGATTCGGTGATGAAAGCGGACACCATCCTGGTCATCGGGGCCAACCCGACCGATGCCCACCCGGTATTTGCCTCCCAGATGCGCCGCCGGCTGCGTCAGGGCGCCAAACTGATCGTGGCGGATCCGCGCCAGATCGACCTGCTCAAAACACCGCATCTGGCCGACGCCCAGCACCTTCCGCTGCGGCCGGGCACTAATGTTGCCTTGATCAACTCCCTGGCCCACGTTGTCGTGACGGAGGGTCTGGAAGACAAGGCCTTCATTGACAGTCGCTGTGACGCCAAAGCCTACAGCAAGTGGCGCGAATTCATCATTGAAGATCGCAACTCACCGGAGCAACTCGAGGCCGTTACCGGCGTACCAGCCGAGGCCGTGCGCCGCGCCGCCCGCACCTATGCGACCGCGGGCAACGGGGCGATCTACTATGGCCTTGGCGTCACCGAGCACAGTCAGGGGTCCACGATGGTCATGGGTATCGCCAACCTGGCGATGGCCACCGGCAACATCGGCCGCGAAGGCGTCGGCGTCAACCCGCTGCGTGGCCAGAACAACGTACAGGGCTCCTGCGATATGGGCTCGTTCCCCCACGAACTGCCGGGCTACCAGCACGTCGCTGATGATGCGGTGCGGGGTAATTTCGAGGCACTCTGGGGCGTCAAACTGGACAATGAGCCCGGGCTGCGCATTCCCAACATGTTCGATTCGGCCATCGCCGGCACCTTCAAGGCCCTGTATGTGCAGGGCGAAGACATTGCCCAGTCTGACCCCAATACGCACCACGTCGAGTCCGCTCTAAAATCGCTCGACTGCCTGATCGTGCAGGATATTTTCCTGAACGAGACCGCCAAATACGCCCACGTGCTGTTGCCGGGCGCCACCTTCCTTGAGAAAAACGGCACCTTTACCAACGCCGAGCGCCGTATCAACCGAGTCCGCAAGGTCATGGCACCGATTGCCGGCAAGGAAGACTGGGAAGTGACGGTGGACCTGGCCAACGCCCTGGGCTACCCGATGAACTACAACCACCCGTCCGAAATCATGGACGAAATTGCCAAGCTGACTCCCACGTTCACCGGTGTCAGCTACAGCAAGCTGGACGAACTGGGCAGCATCCAGTGGCCGTGCAACGCCGAGCACCCCGATGGCACGCCGACCATGCACACGCTGGACTTCCCCATCGGCAAGGGCAACTTTGCCATCACCGAGTACGTCGCCACCGAGGAGCGCACCAACCGTCGCTTCCCGCTGTTGCTGACCACCGGCCGCATTCTCTCCCAGTACAACGTAGGGGCGCAGACTCGTCGTACCGAGAACAAACTCTGGCACGAGGAGGACGTCATCGAAGTTCACCCCAGCGATGCCGAACTGAGAGGCATACGCGACGGCGACTGGGTCGGCATCTCGAGCCGCGCCGGCCAGACTGTTCTGCGAGCCAGAATCAGCGAGCGGATGCTGCCGGGCGTTGTGTTCACGACCTTCCACCACCCGGGCAGCGGCGCCAACGTGATCACCACGGACAGCTCGGACTGGGCGACAAACTGCCCCGAGTACAAAGTGACCGCGGTGCAGGTCGAGAAGGTGTCCCAACCGTCGGAATGGCAGCAGGAATTCCGCGCCTTCGACCAGCGTCAACATGCGCTGCTTGAGCAGGCAACGGACGAGACGGCCGCTCTGAAATGAGCGCCAACGGTGACATTCCGCCCACGGTGGTGGTCACTGAAGTTGACGTCAGGGGTCGGAACGACGCCGATATGAAGGACGACGTGGTTGCGGGCGAGGTGCCCGTGGCCATGACCTATAACGGCATCTCTCATGCCGTCATGATGGCGTCACCGGCGGACCTGGAGGACTTTGCCCTCGGTTTCAGCATTACCGAGGGTATTCTCAGGCACCCGGGCGAGCTTTACGACCTCGACCTGATCAGCCGCACGGACGGCATTGCCATCGACATGCGGATCAGCGCCGAGCGCTTTGCCGACCTGCGTCAACAACGCCGGAACATGACCGGGCGCACCGGTTGCGGTCTGTGTGGCACCGAATCGTTGGACAAGGCGATACGCCCGATCCCTCGCCTCAGCCACCGGAGCGCAATCAGCGACGACGCCATTCAGCAGGCCCTGGCCGGGCTGCGCGAGCATCAACCCCTTCAGGCGCAGACCGGGGCAACCCACGGTGCCGCCTGGTGCAGCGTAGAGGGTCGAATTCTCGACGTCAGAGAGGATGTCGGTCGTCACAATGCCCTGGACAAGCTGATTGGCGCACGTCTGAAAACCGGCGCCGACGCGTCGACCGCCTTTGCCGAAGGGTTTGCGCTGATTTCCAGTCGCGCCAGCTTTGAGATGGTCCAGAAAAGTGCCACCGTCGGCATCGGTTGCCTGGTGGCGGTCTCGGCACCTACGGCCCTGGCCATCAGCGAAGCCCGCAAGGCCGGACAGAGGTTGGTGGGCTTCGCTCGCCCGGGGCGCCATGTAATCTACACCACCGGCTCCGAGCCGGTGCAGACTCACTCTGAGCAAGAGATCACGGTATGAGCAACCAGCAAGTGGACAGTCTGATCAGAATGATCAACCAGATCGCTGCCAACAACGCACATCACGATACGGACGAAGAGGCCGCCGAGGCCGTGGCCGGCCACCTCAACAAGTTCTGGGCGCTGAGCATGCGCAGGGACCTGGTCCAATACGCACAGACCGACGGCGCTGACCTGTCTCCCCTGTCCCGGATGGCCGTGACCAGACTCCGGGTTTAACCACATCAGTGCCAGGTTTGCCCGAAACCGCTCCAGTGTCCATACGTGCCCTGACGCCGATACTGCGCTATGGTTCGACAGACAGGTTGCGATCGGATAGGCGAGTACGCACTGGAACCCTGTACCGATTGCCGACGTGTTACACAACGAGCAAAGCAAACAAGCGAAAAGCCCTGTGGGTCCCCTGTTCGCGCGTTTTGGCGCGGCGGCCGGGCGATTGTGAACGGCCAGACCAGGCGACTTACGAGGGAGAATCACGGCCGCAGACCACCTTTCAAGGGGTTATGCAGGCGACAATGACGACAACAGGAGCGCTATCCATGGAAACTCTACGAGGCTACCTTCGCAATGTGTCAACCGTTATGGCCCTGGTCATGATGGTGACCACCATGTGGTCGGTGCCTGCGATGGCGGGCATGGTCGGGACCGGCGACATGATCGCCAGCCAGCAGACCCAGGTAGACCGGCAGGAGCTGCTCAGCATGCTCGAGCGGCAGGATGTTCAGGACAAGCTCGCCAGCATGGGGGTCAGCAAGAGCGAGGTCCAGAAGCGTGTTCAGAGCCTGACACCCCAGGAACTCTCCTCGTTCAACCAACAACTGGCTCAGGCACCCGCAGGTGAAGGCGTGGTCGGCATCATTGTGCTGTTCCTGCTGGTCTTCATCGTGACGGACATGTTGTGCGCAACCAACATCTTCTCGTTCATCCACTGCATCCGGTAATTCGCATTTCACGACGGGGTATAGGCACGATCAGCCTGCGCGGGCTGATCGTCTGTCTGCTAACCGGTTTGTTCCTGTCTGGCTGCGCAACGGCACCCCAGTGGCCGTCGACAAAAGCCGGCACGCCCGTTCCGGGTCTCGATCAGCGCCGCATTTTGCAGGCGGTGCCCTTCTATCCGCAGGAACGGTACCAGTGTGGGCCCGCCGCGCTGGCGATGATGCTGAACACACAAGGATTCAAAACTGATCCTGACGCCCTGACTGACCGGGTATACCTACCCGAAAGGCACGGTACCCTGCAGGTCGAACTGGTATCTGCGGCGAGGGATTACGGTCTGGTGGTTTACCCGCTGGCCAAGGATGTGGCCGCCATCATGCAGGAGATTGCAGCCGGGCATCCGGTGCTGGTCATGCAGAATCTGCGGCTGGACTGGTGGCCCCAGTGGCATTTCGCCGTGGTGATCGGTTTCGATCCCCAGAATGAGAGCCTCATCCTCAACACCGATACCCGCCAGGCCGTCAAACAACCAATCACCGTGTTCATGAATACCTGGGAACGGGCGGATCAATGGGCTGTCGTCATGTTGCCGCCGGACGAACTGCCCGCAACCGCACAGCCCCTGCCGTTTCTCAGGGCGGCCCATGATCTGGAATCCACCGGGCACCTGGATGCCGCCTACACCGCATACCAGCAAGCCGCTCAGGCGTGGCCTGAACAGCCGGCAGCGCTGTTCGGACTGGGGAACGTCGCCTACCAGCGGGGCCAGTGGCGTTCTGCCTCCCGCCATTTCCAGGCGCTGGTCACGCGTTTTCCCAAACAGGCAGCCGGCTGGAACAATCTCGCCTATTCCCTGCAGAATCAGGGCTGTGAAACGGCCGCCAAGGCGGCGGCCGTTTGCGCGAGCAAGCTTGATCCTGACCGGTTTGACGGGATTCTGGACGACAGTCTGTCAATCCGGTCACCGGCAAACCCGGGCCAATGCCCC
>JAWVWU010000234.1:0-4568 GCA_033723595.1 Marinobacter sp.
GACGATTCCGGGGTGCTGCTCACCCCGGATTACAGCAGTCAGCTCTCTTCGCTGGCAGGGCGCCGGGATTTTCTGACCAGCGCCCGGACCGGGCCGGACAGTACATAAATAAGGAAACCTGTAAACAATACGGTGCCGGGGTCAAGGGCGATCACGACAAACATCAGCACCACCACCAGAATTGCTGCAAACGGGACCCGGCCCCGCAAATCCAGGTCCTTGAAACTGCGGTAAAGAATATTGCTGACCATCAGCACGCCTGAACCACCCACCACAACAATGGTTAGCAACGTTAGCCAGGATGACGGCTCAAACGAATGAAAACACCATACCAGACCCGCGACCGCTGCAGCAGCTGACGGACTGGGCAGCCCGACAAAGAATTTCTTGTCGACAGAGCCTATCTGCGTATTGAAGCGGGCAAGCCGCAGCGCAGCGCCGGCGACATAGATAAACGTGATCGCCCAGCCTGCCTGGTGGAGGTTATTCAACGACCAGAAAAAAGCCACCAGTCCGGGCGCGACACCGAAGGCAACCATGTCGGCCAGGCTGTCGTATTCCTCGCCAAACTTGCTTTGGGTGTTGGTCATCCGGGCCACGCGCCCATCCAGACCGTCCAGGATCATCGATACGAAGATGGCAATGGCAGCATTTTCGAAAACGCCGTTGGCCGCTGACACAATCGCATAGAATCCGGAGAACAGCGACGCGGTGGTCAGGGCATTGGGCAGCAGATAAATCCCTTTGCGACGAACCGGCGCACCTTCAACCAGTTCCTCTTCCACAACCTCACCGTCTGTCAGGTCATGCTCGGGCGTTACCTCGTGTTCCGGCTTTTGCTTTTTGGCAGTCATTCCGCTCTTCCTGGATAACATGTTGGGGCATTATAGCTGATCAGCGCATCGCTTTGTGCCTGAACGAAAAAACGCGGCTCGAAAGCCGCGTTTCCCATTCAGCGAATGGCCTCAGTTTTTCTCTTTGTCCACGATCTTGTTGGCTGAGATCCAGGGCATCATCGAACGCAGCTTCTCGCCGACGATTTCGATCGGGTGCTCTGCATTCTGGCGACGACGTGCCGTCATCGACGGATAGTTGGTGTTGCCTTCCTGGATGAACATCTTGGCGTATTCACCGCTCTGGATACGCTTCAGCGCATTGCGCATGGCATCACGGGACTGCTGGTTAATCACTTCAGGCCCGGTCACATACTCGCCGTATTCCGCATTGTTGGAAATCGAGTAGTTCATGTTGGCAATGCCACCCTCGTACATCAGGTCGACAATCAGCTTCAGCTCATGCAGACACTCGAAATACGCCATTTCCGGCTCGTAACCAGCCTCGGTCAGGGTTTCGAATGCAGCCTTGACCAGCTCAACGGTACCACCGCACAGTACGGACTGTTCACCGAACAGGTCGGTCTCGGTCTCGTCCTTGAACGTGGTCTCGATGATTCCGGTCCGGCCACCACCGATGGCGCTGGCGTAAGACAGTGAGATGTTCTTGGCATTGCCAGAAGCGTCCTGGTGGACGGCGATCAGATCGGGAATACCACCACCGCGGGTAAACTCGGTACGCACGGTATGCCCCGGCGCCTTGGGTGCAATCATGATCACGTCCAGATCCTTGCGGGCAACAATCTGGTTGTAGTGAACGTTGAACCCATGAGCGAATGCCAAGACACCGCCCTGCTTCAGGTTGGGCTCGATGTGAGTTTCGTAGATCGCCTTCTGATTCTCGTCCGGTGCGAGCACCATGACGATATCCGCTTCCTTCGACGCCTCGGCAACACTTTTGACGGTCAGGCCAGATGCCTGGGCCTTGGCGGCGGAGGCAGACCCTTCGCGCAGGGCAACCACAACATCAACGCCGGACTCTTTGAGGTTGTTGGCATGGGCGTGGCCCTGTGAGCCATAGCCAACAATCGCTACTTTCATGCCCTGAACAATCGACAGATCACAGTCTTTATCGTAATAAACTTTCATGCAAAACCCCTGTTTTCATTATCTGGCCTGACGGCCTGCTATTTAATAAGAGCGCTCAGACTTCAGAGACTCAGAACCTTTTCACCCCGGGCAATTCCCGAAACGCCGGACCGCACAACCTCCAGAACGCCGGACGCTCCGACAGCCTGTATGAACGCATTGAGCTTGTCGGTATCGCCCGCCAGCTGCACGGTATAGACGGTGCTCGTGACGTCGACGATCTGGCCCCGGAAAATGTCCACCGTCCGCTTGATCTCGGCACGCTGCGACCCCGTGGCCTTGAGCTTGACCAGCATCAGTTCACGTTCGATGTGCGCGCCCTCGGTCAGGTCAACCAGCTTGACCACCTCGATCAGCTTGTTCAGCTGTTTGGTAATCTGCTCAATCACCTTGTCGGAGCCGGTTGTGGTGACCGTCAGCCGTGACAGGGTTTCGTCTTCCGTCGGCGCGACGGTCAGTGTCTCGATGTTGTAGTTACGCTGGGAAAACAGTCCGACCACCCGCGACAGCGCACCCGGCTCGTTTTCAAGCAACACAGATATGATGCGACGCATGGAATCAGACCCTCTCCGTTTTACTGAGCCACATGTCTTTCATGGAACCCCGGGCGACCTGCATGGGATAGACATGCTCGTGCGGATCGACGTAGATATCGAGAAAGACCAGACTGTCCTTCATGGCAAACGCTTCTTTCAGCTTCGGCTCGAGATCCTCTTTCCGATCGATGCGAATACCAACGTGTCCATAGGCTTCCGCCAGCTTGACGAAATCCGGCAGGGACTCCATGTAGGACTGTGAATGGCGGGACTCGTAGTTCATGTCCTGCCACTGCTTCACCATGCCCAGGGCCTGATTGTTCAGGTTGACAATTTTCACCGGCAGATTGTACTGCTTGCAGGTCGACAGCTCCTGAATGTTCATCTGAATACTGCCTTCCCCGGTGAAACAGACTACCTCGCTGTCGGGGTAACTGAGCTTGACGCCCATCGCTGCAGGCAGGCCGAAGCCCATGGTGCCCAGGCCACCGGAATTGATCCAGCGGTTGGGTTTGTCGAACTTGTAGTACTGAGCCGCGAACATCTGGTGCTGGCCCACATCGGAGGTTACGTAGGCATCGCCGCCGGTAAGCCGCCAGATGGCCTCGATCACTTCCTGAGGCTTGATGTGCGTGTCGCTGGTTTCGTACCGCATACCATGGAACGCTCGCCAGTCATCAATCTGCTTCCACCAGGCGGTCAGCGCATCGGCGTCGGGTTTCTGGTGACTTTCAGCCAGCAGGGACAGCATCTCTTTAAGCACGGCATCAACCGGCCCGACAATCGGCACATCCGCGTCGATGGTTTTGGAGATGGAGGCCGGGTCAATATCGATGTGCACGATGCGCGCGCCCGGACAGAACTTCTCAGTGGCATTGGTCACGCGATCATCGAAACGCGCGCCGACCGCCAGGATCAGGTCCGAATGGTGCATGGCCATGTTGGACTCATAGGTGCCGTGCATGCCCAACCAGCCCAGTGATTGCTTGTCGGTGGCCGGAAAACTGCCGATACCCATCAGCGTATTGGTCACCGGGTAGCCAAGCTTGTGCGCCAGCTCGGTCAACTGCTTCGACGCCTTGCCCAGCACGACGCCGCCGCCGGCATAGATGATCGGCCGCTTGGCCGCCAGCAGCATGTCCACTGCCTTCTTCATCTGCCCGGCATGACCCCGGATGGCCGGGTTGTAGGAGCGCAATTTGACCTTCTTCGGGAAGACGTACTCATAACGCTCGTTGGGCGTTGTCATATCCTTGGGGATGTCGACAACAACCGGCCCCGGGCGCCCGGTGGTCGCAATGTAGTAGGCCTTGCGAATGATCTCCGGAATGTCTTCCGGGCTTCGGACACTGAGGTTATGTTTCACCACTGGCCGGGAGACACCGATCATGTCCGTTTCCTGAAACGCGTCCTCGCCGATCAGCGTGGATGCGACCTGCCCGCACAGGACCACCATGGGGATGGAATCCATAAAGGCTGTTGCAATACCGGTAATGGTGTTGGTGGCACCAGGACCTGAGGTAACCAGGACCGTACCTGGTTTGCCGCTCGCACGCGCGTACCCGTCTGCCATATGAACGGCAGCTTGCTCGTGACGAACGAGAATGTGTTTAACCTTGTCCTGTCGGAACAGCGCATCATAAATATGCAGTGCTGCACCACCCGGATAGCCGTATATGTATTCGATACCTTCATCTTGAAGGGACCGGATCAGCATGTCGGCGCCAGACAATAACTCCACGATTTCTACCCTCTGCTTCGAGTGAATGTGCCGGGATGAATCCCGGTCGCCTGGATACCCGGAACTGATGCTTCTTTTGAAAGCCGGACCGGATGTTCCGCCACACCATTAGACGAGAGGTTGTCTCCTGGCCTACCGGTCGCCTGAGGGTTCCGACGAACGGTTCAACAACGGGTTGCAATGTGCAACAGCCAATCTGCGCCACGGACGCAGAGTGTTCAGTGTGGTATTCAACGGGGGGTACTGCTCGGGATTGCCTGCCGCATTGACCCCAGTTTTCAGGCAGTCGGTAATTTTGACAGCGGGAAA
>JAWVWU010000235.1:0-4563 GCA_033723595.1 Marinobacter sp.
CGCAAGATTCGCTCGGCCCTGACCGGGCTGGTGGACGATCCCGAGCAGCAGGTTACCGTTGATCTCGACCAGCAGCGGGTAACGCTGCCCGCCGGGACTGACCGGAAGGCGGCGGCGGAGCGCATCGCCCAGGCCGGCTACGGGCCGCGATCCGAGCCAGAACCGGCAAGCGGCAAGACACCGGCGGAACCGGCTGCCGAACCAGCGCCGACGACCGCCAGCGGTACCGATCAACCGGTGACGCTCAGTGTGACCGGTGCCACCTGTGCCTCCTGTGTGCGTACTATTGAACAGGCCATTCTTTCGGTCGACGGCGCGACGTCAGCGCACATGAACCTGGCGGATATGACCGCTCATGCGGGGGGGCACGCCAACCCCCGGGCCCTGATCTCGGCGATCGAGAGCGCCGGCTACGGCGCCCGGGTCATCACCGACGCGGATCAAGCCGATGAGCAGCGTGAGGTGCAGGAGCAGCGCCAGTACCGCGCCCTGCTCATCAAGATGGCGATCAGTCTCGGCCTGGGCATCAGCCTGATGATCTATGGCATCGGTTTCGGGGACATGATGATCAGCGCCGCCAACCAGCCCACCTGGCTGGCTCTGGGCGGACTCACCCTGCTGGTTCTGCTGGCCACGGGCGGACATTACTACACGGGTGCCTGGAAGGCGTTCCGGCATCACAATGCCAACATGGACACCCTGATTGCCCTGGGTACCGGCACCGCCTGGCTGTATTCCATCGTAGTAACCGCGGCGCCCGACCTGGTTCCGGCCATGGCCCGGCACGTCTACTTTGAGGCGTCCGCCATGATCATCGGCCTCATCAATCTCGGCCAGGCGATGGAGCTCCGGGCCAAGGGCAAGACTTCGCAGGCCATACGCCGGTTGCTGGACCTGCGGGCCAAGACCGCACGGGTGATTCGTAACGGCGAAGAACATGACCTGCCGGTTGAGCAGGTCCGCGTTGACGATCACATCCGGCTGCGGCCGGGCGACAAACTCCCGGTAGACGGTGAAATCATCGAGGGCGAGTCCCGCCTCGACGAGAGCATGCTGACCGGCGAGCCCATGCCGGTTCACAAAGGCGTCGGCGACACGGTCTCTGCAGGCACTCTCAACACCCGGGGCAGCCTGATCTACCGGGCCACTCGTATCGGCAGTGACACCGCGCTCGCGCAGATCATCGCCCTGGTCAAGAAAGCGCAGGGCTCGAAACCCGCTATCGGGCGCCTGGCCGACGATATATCCGCCGTATTTGTGCCGTCGGTCATGCTGATTGCGGTGGCGACCGCCCTGCTCTGGTTCAACCTGGGCCCCGATCCGCGGGCTGTGCACATGCTGGTGGCCGCGACCACGGTATTGATTATTGCCTGCCCCTGCGCCCTGGGTCTGGCAACGCCGATGTCAGTGATGGTAGGCGTCGGCAAGGCGGCCGAATATGGCGCGCTGATCCGTCAGGGCGACGCCCTGCAAACGGCCGGCAAACTGGACCTGGTGATTCTCGACAAGACCGGCACGATTACCGAAGGCCACCCGGCGGTCACCCACCTGTCAGCGACGGCCGGCAGCGATCATCAGCGACTGCTCGAACTGGCTGCGGGCATCGAACAGCATTCCGAGCACCCGCTGGCCGAGGCCATTCTGGCGCGGGCGAAATCCGAATCGGTTACGCCGGCCAACGTCACCGGCTTTGAAGCCTTCAATGGCCAGGGCGTTCAGGGCTCGCTTGACGGCGAGACGATCCGGCTGGGCAACGAGCGCTGGCTGACGACCTGCGGTATCAACCTCGACTCGCTGTCCGATGCCGCCCGGGAAATCACCCGGAATGCCGGCACACCCCTGTTCCTGGCCGTAGCGCAGCAACCCGTGGGCGTGATCGGGGTCGCCGATGCCATCAAAAAGGATTCCGCCGACGCCATTCGCCGACTGCACGAGGCGGGGCTGACAGTGATGATGGTGACCGGAGATGTCCAGGCAACGGCCGAAGCCATTGCGCGGGAAGCCGGGATTGACGATGTGCGGGCCGAGGTGCTGCCCGAGGACAAGGCCCGCATCGTGTCGGATATGCGCGCGCAGGGCCACACCGTCGCCATGGTCGGCGATGGCATCAACGACGCGCCTGCCCTGGCGGCAGCGGACGTCGGTTTCGCCATCGGAACCGGCACCGACGTGGCCATTGAAAGCGCCTCGATTACGCTGATGCGCGGGTCATTGCACGGTGTTGTGGATGCCATCGAGATATCCCGGGCGACCATCCGCAACATCCATCAGAACCTGTTCGGGGCGTTTCTGTACAACAGCCTCGGCATACCCATTGCCGCCGGTCTGCTGTATCCGGTCTGGGGCATCCTGCTGAGCCCGATCATCGCGGGCGCAGCCATGTCCCTGTCATCGGTCACCGTGGTCACCAATGCCAACCGGCTGCGCCTGTTCAGGACCAGTCATCGCGGGGAGGACAACGCATGACAGATTTTCTCGTTAACGCAGGGGGGATCCTGCTGATGCTGGCGATTGTAGGCTGGTTCTGGCTGCCTGGAAAAGGCCGTTAGTGGTACCGCCTGCTCTTAACGGGACGCCGGATCCGGCTTCAGCGATTCCAGTGGACGGGGGCGGGAGATGCCATAGCCCTGGGCAAAATCCACGTTGATTTCCCGCAGGGTTGCCAGCGCCTCCAGGTCCTCAACGAACTCGGCAATGGTCTCAATGCCCAGGAAATGACTGAGTTCGTTGATCGAGCGCACCATGGCATAGTTGGTGAGGTTGTCGGCAATATCCCGGACAAAAATGCCATCGATTTTGACGAAGTCGACCGGCAGATGCTGGAGATACGCGTAGGAGGACATCCCGGTACCAAAGTCATCGAGCGCAAAACGGCAGTTCAGCCGCTTCATCTCCCGCATGAAGTCGGCGGTATAGTGCAGGCTGGCCACCGCCGACGTCTCGGTGACCTCAAGGCAGAGTTTGTGGGCCGGTACCGACGGCCGCTTGACCACCGAGGCTACGTACTCCAGAAAAGCATCATCGCTGAGCGACGCACCGGAGAGGTTGATGTTAAAGCCGTCTACCCGGGCAACCCGGTCCGGATGACGCTCGATCCAGTCGATGGTCTGGTCCAGGACCCAACGGTCAAGCCGGGTGTTGCGCCGGTATAATTCAGCCGCCTCGACAAATGACTGCGGTGAAATAAACTCGCCGCGGTCGTCTTTCAGACCCAACAGAATCTCGTAGTAGCCACCACCTGCCGCGTCTGCCGCAACCGGCTGTATACGCTGAGCCCGCAGGGACAGGCTGCCGTCCTCGAGCGCCCGGTCTATGCGCGACACCCAGGAAACCGAGGTCGGCAGGGCACCGGTTTCCTCACGGCTGAACCGCACGCGGTTACCGCCCAGCCGTTTACCGGCCTTGAGCGTCTGGTTGGCGGTATTGAGCAACTCACCCATCTCGGATAGCTGCGGTTCAATGACGTTGACACTGAGGCTCAGGGTGTTGCGGATGTCCGTGCCCTCGAACGACAGCACACGATCCTCGAACGCCCGCCGGATCCGCTCGGCAAAATCGAGACTGTCTTCCACGCTCATAGGAAGCAGCGCAAACCCGAATTCATTCCCGCCCAGGCGACCCAGCACCGAGGCGGTGTCGCCCTGGATCTCGAACCCGGACAGAAACTGTCCCAGGTCTTTCAGCACCGCATCACCCGCCCCGGTGCCATAACCGGCATTGACGACGCTGAACTGATCGATGTCCAGAAGGATAAGCGTACCGGACTGGTCCTGCTGCCGGGACTGCAGCAGCAGCCGGGCCAGCTGTTTCTCGAATTCGTGGCGGTGCAGACAGCCGGTCAGGGGATCGTGTATCGCCTGATATGACATTTCCCGATACACGTCCTGAACGATGGTAAACAGGCTCTGATCCACGAACGGAATCCGGTCCGCATCAACCTGCTGAATCAGGCCCTGCTGCATTCTGGACACCAGGTCCGGCAGCTCGTACTCGACCTCCTGCAAGCCGTGCGGGGTCAGAAAAACAAAACGATAGGCAGCATCGTCGCCCCACACCAGCCGCATGCGCCGGTCTTCGCCGCTGTCCTGGCGAACACTGATCCAGTCTCCGGCTGATAGCGACTGGGCCCGTTGTCGCCAACGGGTATCGTCCACGTCCAGATCGGCCGGCGCTGCTGGCGTGGCTGGCGCATCCGGTGGATACTGGCCCAGCAAACGGAACTCCGGCTCGACCCGATGTTGCAACTGATCCTGCAGACGCCGGACCAGGGCACGATGCTGGCTGGCATCCATCAGGTTCATCAGCTCCCGGGAGACCTGTTCAAGAAGCGCACTGCTGGTCAAATCCAGGTCAAAGGACGTCACCTCACCAAGCCGGTCCTGTCCCAGCAGGTTTTGCAGCTGCTCGACAACGTCGAACAGACCCGCCATGGTCGCACTCTGCCCGCCCTCTTTCAGAACCGCCAGTACCATCAGCTGTTCCCAACCTGCCGCCAGCAGATCCAGCAACACGGTCGGAACGTTCTGACCGGCCAGGCGCATGTTGAGCCGGTGCTGCACCGCC
>JAWVWU010000236.1:0-4559 GCA_033723595.1 Marinobacter sp.
CCACCACGGAACTTGTTCGCGATGAGGTTATCCGCTGCCGCGTCCAGGTCGGCGTCCTCGAAGACAATAAACGGTGCGTTGCCACCCAGCTCCAGGGCCAGTTTCTTGACCTGGTCCGAGGTGTCGACCAGAAGTTTACGGCCGACCTCGGTTGAGCCGGTAAAGCTCAGCATCGGTACGTCCGGGTGTTCGCACAGTACTTTGCCGATCACGCTGGCCTTGCCCATGACCAGGTTGACCATACCCGTGGGCAGATCCACGTGCTGGTCCATCAGACTGAACAGGGCGATCATGGTCAGCGGGGTTTCACTCGCCGGTTTGATGACCGATGGGCAGCCCGCCGCCAACGCCGCGGACAGCTTCTTGGCAATCATGCCGATGGGGAAGTTCCACGGGGTAATCAGTCCCGTCACGCCGACCGGGCGATAGTGCACGGTCCAGGTACAGTCTTTGGGCTTTTCCGCCAGCGTGTGGGCATCCAGGGCCTGTATGTGCTTGGCGCAGTAATCAAAAAAACCGGCCGCGTAATCCACCTCGCCCTGGGCTTCCTTCAGTGGCTTGCCATGCTCGAGACAGAGGATGCGGCCCACTTCCTCACGATTCTCCTTGAGCGCATCGCGGATGCCCTCAAGCCAGCCCTGACGGGCCTCAATACTGTAGGGGCGGGTCAGGCGCAACGCACGGGAGCCAGCATCTACGGCGGCATTCACATCGTCGGCGGTCATCGACGCAACGGCCGCGATTTTCGCGCCGGTTGCCGGGTTGTAGACATCAAACGTGTTGCCATCGGCAGCATCCTGCCAGCGGCCGCCAATGTAGCCATTCATGTGCGTAAGCAAGGGTGACTCAATCATGTCGTCTCCTTAGTCGTGATCTACACGTCAGCCTGTCAGAAGAACCATAGTGGCTGGTCAGATATCCGCTGTAAAGTACACGGGGAGATGCACCGCCTTTGACCCGCAGGACACGAAGCCTATACTCGGGGGATCACTGTTTCAGGAGGTCTGACGATGAAGGCATTTTTTCACCCCGCACAGGATCAGCACATTCCGAAAACCTATTTCACCCGTGGTCAGATGCGTCAGCCCCAGGAGGTTCCCGATCGCACCGGCGAAATGCTTGCCGGCCTGCACGCCATGGACATTGAGGTTCGACAGCCTGCCGATCAGGGCGCCGGCGCCATCTCGGCCGTTCACGATCTCGGCTACCTGCGGTTTCTGGAATCGGCCCACCGCCGGTGGCCCGACGACTGGGGCGACGAAGTGATTTCCAACATCTTCGTGCGCTCGCCCAACCCGCTGCGCGGCATTCTGGCCGAGGCCGCCCGCTACCAGGCTGACGGCAGCTCGCCGATTGGCGCGAACACCTGGCATGCCGCCTACTGGTCCGCCCAGAGTGCCATCGGTGCCGCGGATGCGTTGATCGCCGGTGATCGTACCGCGTACGCGGTGTGCAGGCCGCCGGGCCACCACGCGCGCCGGGACGCGGCCGGTGGTTTCTGCTACCTGAACAATGCGGCCATCGCGGCCCAGCACATGCAGTCGCGATTCCCGCGCGTTGCCATTCTCGATACCGACATGCATCACGGCCAGGGTATTCAGGAAATTTTCTATCAGCGCAGTGACGTTCTTTACGTGTCCATCCACGGCGATCCGACCAACTTCTACCCGGTGGTGGCTGGTTACGAGGACGAGCGCGGCGAAGGCGACGGCTATGGCTACAACATCAACCTGCCGATGCCCCACGGCTCCTCCGAGGAGGACTTCTTTGCCCGCCTTGAGGAGGCGATGACCGCTGTCTCGCTGTTTCAGCCAGACGCGCTGGTGATGCCGCTGGGCTTTGATATCTACAAGAATGACCCTCAGGCCAAGGTATCGGTCACGTCTGAAGGTTTTCACCGTCTGGGCCAACGCATCAGTCAGGCCGGACTGCCAACGCTGGTGGTTCAGGAAGGGGGTTACGACCTGGAGAGTCTGAGCGAAAACGTTCAGCAGTTCTTCCGCGGCCTGGGCGTCTGAACGACCGGGGCCGGAACGCTCCCTACCCCGGCGCGTAGACCTTGATGTTGCCGTACCCGCCGGCCCTGAGATGGCCGGCGTGGAGGCGGCTCATGGTGCCCTGTTCGCAGTAGAGCAGGTACTGCTGATCCCGGGGCAGCGATGACACCGCCTGCCCCAGCTCGTAAAAGGGAATCCGCATCACGCGGTTGCCAGTGAGCGCCAGGGGCGCCCGCTCGCCCTCGTCGGGATGGCGCACGTCAATAATCACGTCGTCCGTCGCCGGTGTGCGCACCAGCTCCACGTCATTCGGGGTGACCTCCGACACCATCAGTTCACTGACCTGACAGTCCTGGCGGTCATCAATAGCCTGTTTCAGCACCAGCGGGTTGAGCCGGGCCTCATCCCGCTCAATCCGCCCGGGATTGGCCCGGGTGACGGGCCGCTCGGAAATCACACCACAGTACTCCGGCATCATGCGCGCATAGGGCTCGGTGCCGATTGCCCGGGCCAGGTCAATAATGTCCTCTTTGTCCATGGCGACCAGCGGTCGCAACACCAGCGCGCTGCTGGCACGATCGATCACCGCCAGGTTGGCCAGGGTCTGACTTGACACCTGGGCAACGGCGTCACCGGTCACCAGGGTGGTGGTGTTGTTCATTTCGGCAATCCCGGACGCCGCCCGGAGCATCTGGCGCTTGAGCACAACACCCCAGTGCCGATGGTTGACGGTGCGCATGATCTCCGCGACCACGCCGTCGAACGGCACCGAGATGAAGCGGGCACTGTGAGAGGCGCCGTACCGCTGCCAGAGATGATGCACCATCTGGCGCACGCCGGCTTCATGGGCCAGTCCACCCAGGTTGAAAAACAGGAAGTGGCTGCGAACCCCGCGGCGCAACATCTGGTAAGCCGCAACCGTGGAGTCATAACCGCCCGACACCAGCGTCATGACCGAATCCACACTGCCCAGGGGATAACCGCCCAACCCCGAATAACGACGCTGCACCAGGCTGACCTGCTGCTCAGCCACCTCGACCCTCACCGTCACCTCGGGGCGATCCAGGTCGACCCCGGCAGCCCCGGTATGAACCAGCAAATGCCGGCCGACCCGACGCGCCACATCCACCGACCGAAAATCATGCTGGCCGTGCCGCCGAACCCGCACGGCGAAGGTCCGGCCGGGCAGAACCGGAGCAAACGCCACCCGCGCCCGCTCGGCCAGGTCGTCCAGGGTGGTCAGGGGGAATGTGGTCACGGCCTGGATCACTGACAGCCCCGGCGTGCGTTGCAACACATCAAGTGCCGCCGCCTCCTGTCCGGGTTCGTCGGGACCGGTCACGGTCACCCGGTCCCAGGTGCCCTCCACGGAAATCCGGGGATCGACGGCTCGCAGCAGCTTGCGGATATTCTGGCGCAACAGCCGCATATGACGACGGCGGACGGGTTTGCTTTTAATGGCCACTTCAGGGGCCGGTCGTAACAGAAATCTCATAGCCTCGGACTGTGTTTGTTGGACGTGTCGCCTGCGCACCAAAAGGGCCCGGAGCCGCGACAAGAGCGGACAACCTGCACGGACAGACCCGGGTGCGCCACGCGCTGTTTGCCCTCTCACGGCGCGCAGATTGTAACGGTTTCGCAGTTTGCCTCAAAATGCGGCACACTCTGAATCAGGGCCCGCCAGCCTGGCGATCGCATCGTCCGGATCGCACATACCCAACCCCAGCAGGAGTTCTGTCGTTAATGAGTCAGGCCACAATCAATGCACTGGTATCCCCCGAGGGAAGCCTCGAAATTCTGTCCAACCACGAAGTCAGCCGGCTCAAAGACCGCAGTGAAGGCGGGCTCTATCGCCTGTTCAGACAGTGCGCACTGGCCGTGCTCAATACCGGGGCGGAAACCGATGACTGCAAAGACCTGCTGGAGATCCATGCCGAATTTGATGTCCGCCTGGTGCCGCAGCCACGCGGCCTCAAGCTGGAACTGATCAATGCGCCTGCCAGCGCCTTCGTCGATGGCGAAATGCTCCGGGCCATCCGCGAGCACCTGTTTTCAGTGCTGCGGGACATTGTCTACTCGCACTCGATTCCGTCCTTCGCCTCGGGGTTCAAACGCGACGAACCGGAAGACATCACCAACGTCATTTTCCACATTCTTCGCAATGCCCGGGTCCTGCAGGCAGGCCGACAGCCAGACATGGTGGTGTGCTGGGGCGGCCACTCAATCAGCCGTGAGGAGTATGTCTACAGCAAGGACGTCGGCCATGAACTGGGCCTGCGCGGATTGAGCATCTGCACCGGTTGCGGCCCGGGCGCCATGAAAGGTCCGATGAAAGGCGCGACCATCGGGCATGCCAAGCAGCGGGTCAAGGACGGGCGCTACATTGGCATTACCGAGCCCGGCATCATCGGCGCCGAAGCGCCCAACCCGATTGTCAACGAACTGGTGATCATGCCGGATATCGAGAAGCGCCTCGAAGCCTTCGTCCGGGCTGGCCACGGCATCATTGTGTTCCCCGGTGGCGTGGGCACGGCCGAGGAAATACTGTATCTGCTGGGTGTC
>JAWVWU010000237.1:0-4537 GCA_033723595.1 Marinobacter sp.
GCCAGCAAGGCCAGGTCGTCAATGCGGGGATCGTGGGCCAGCGCCAGCACAGCACAGCTTGAGTCGCTGAATTCGGCCATCACCAGGTCGTCCGGCAGCGCTTCACGCAGCGTGGCCCTGGGCCGCGCCCAACCCCGGGCAAATTGATCCCGAGGCTCACACACGGTGGTTTCAAATCCGGCCGCCGTTGCGAAGTCGGCGACATACCCGGTCACCTCACCGGCCCCAACCAGCAGCAGGCGACAACGCGGCGTCAGCCTGTGGCAAACACCTTCATCGCTGATTTCAATACTCGCGCCCGGGGTGTCTGTCAGTGCTATCTGCACGCCTCCAGTCACCAGTGACACCTGTCGTGCCACGGGCTGGCGGGCGATCAGAGCTTCCAGCACGGCGGCAACATGATGGCTGTCCTGCTCAGGCGTCAGGTGTTCAACCAACAACCGGATTCGGCCACCACAGGGCAACTGAAACTGCGCCCGGTCATCGTCGGTCACACCATAGTCCAGCAGGCGCGGAATCACCGTCTCAGGTGTGCGAAACCGCTCGATCAGATCCTCCTCGAGACAGCCACCGGATACCGAGCCAGACCACTGGCCGGCTTCGTTTACGGCCAACCAGGAGCCAACCGGTCGCGGTGACGACCCCCAGGTTTCCAGAATCGTACAGAGCCAGACGCGCTGTCCCTCGCGCAACCAGTCATGCACATTGCCAATGATGCTCTGCTGCAGGCTATTCATTCAGTGCTTCACTCCGCCGAGCCGGCCGGGACCGACAGATGCGCGGCCAATTTCCGGTGCTTCTGCCGGGCTCGTTATTTGATCACATCATGCCCTTCGGCGTCTTTCCAGATGGTTCGCTTGCCTGAATCCATCTTGCCTTCGGTGTCCCAGACCTTACGGTCCTGGGTGGACTTTTCGAGCTTGCCGTTGTCATTCCACAACACACGATTCTGACAACCGGCCAGGGCCAGCCCGATCAGACAGATGGCTACGATTGCTTTCATAAACAGTCTCCAGTCAAAAAAAACAGGGAAAGTCGGTGTCACCATTCAGTGACCCTGGTGGATCTCGCGGTTACGCTGTTTCTGCAGGTCGTTTTTACGGATCATCACATAAACCGCGCCGGTGCCCCCATGGTGACGTTGGGCCGAGTGAAAGGCCATCACATCGTCCAGTTCTGGCAACCATTTCGCCAGATGGCTTTTCAGCAAGGCAATACCGTCTGGATTACGCTCACCCTTGCCATGCAGAATAATGACCGAGCGTATGCCGTAGCGGAGGCAATCCTGAACAAAACCAAAGACCTCACGCCGGGCTTCTTCAACGGTCATCCGATGCAGGTCCAGCCGGGCTTCGATGGGATATTGGCCCAGCCTCAGTTTGCGAAATACCCCATGCTGAATCCCCGGCCGCTGCCAGGAAAGAATATCATGGGCGGTCAACGGATCGACCTGGGTAGCCGTCAGGGGGTTTCGATCCAACGCAGGTTGATCAAGGGCCGCCCGCTGACGTTCGATGTGTCCGGGAGTCAGGTCTCTTGGCGTCTTGATGTCCGCCTTGTTCGGTTTGCGTATCCGGCGCACGTCCTGCATTTCTTCCAGGAAACGTTGCCGTTCATCTTTAGAGGTCATAATGTCATCTGATTACCCGCGACTGGCAGAACTGTACCATCGCTGGTGCATCGCTTAAAGACGCAGCGCGCCCGTTGGGCCGCCGCCGGTGACCGGCAGCGGCCCAGGTCCGGGATTTGCGACCTATCCCGGGTAACGCATCGTCTGGATGCGTCATTTTCGCCCCGGCGCGCGCAAATCCGGCTGAAGCACAAGCAACTAGACTGTATGATGTGATCGGCAGTTCGACGGCCGACTGCCTGTTTTTTGGCCACCCTGGAAGTGAGAAAGCCTCTCTATGCTGAGTGTCTGGCTGCTTGTCCTGATTTCCATTGCGTACATTTCGCTGCTGTTCGCGATTGCCTGGGCCGGTGATCGGAACCCGGCGCTCTACCGTCGTCGGTTTGCCCGCACCCAGGTCTATGCGCTGTCGCTGGCCGTGTATTTCACCTCCTGGACGTTTTACGGCGCAGTGGGGCGGGCTACTCAGGAGGGTCTGGGCTTTCTCCCTATCTACCTCGGCCCGTTGCTGGTGTTTGTGTTCGGCGCCCCACTCTTGCGGCGCATGATTTACATCAGCAAGCGCAATAACAGCACATCAATTGCCGACTTTATCGCCTCACGCTACGGCAAATCCCAGTCCCTCGCCGCGATGATTGCCTTCATCGCGCTGATAGGCAGCGTGCCGTACATTGCCCTGCAGTTGAAAGCAATCAATATGGGCTTTGGCGTGCTGTCCGGTTCCGGCCAGACCGGCGAATTGCTGGGCGCTGCGCCGCAAAGCGATTCCGCGTGGTACATCACCATCGTGCTGGCCGTGTTCACTGTGCTGTTCGGTACCCGTCACCTGGAATCCACCGAGCATCACCGGGGGATGATCCAGGCCGTGGCGTTTGAGTCGGTGATCAAGCTGGTGGCCTTTATCGCGGTGGGGCTATTCGTCGGTTTTAGCCTGTTTGACGGCTTCGGTGATCTGTTTGCCAAAATAAAAGCTGCTGACCTGATGGGAACCCTGACGACCGACTCAGTGACAGCGCCGGCGTTTATTACCCAGACCCTGGTTGCCATGCTGGCGATCGTGTGCCTGCCTCGTCAATTCCACGTTATGGTGGTCGAGAACACCGATCATCGGGACTTCGAGACGGCGCGCTGGGCAATGCCGGCCTATCTGATTATCGCCAGTGCGTTCGTCCTGCCGATCGCCGCTGCTGGCCTGCTGGCACCGCCATCCGAGCTGTCCAATCCGGACACCCTGATTCTCAAGCTGCCGATTGCTGCCGGGCAACACTGGCTGGCGATCCTGGCATTTCTCGGCGGCGGCTCAGCAGCGGCAGCCATGGTCATTGTCTGCTCAGTGGCCATCGCCACCATGGTCAGCAACGAGATCATCATGCCGGCACTGCTGCGTTTTTTCCGGCCCCGCATGAACCGCCGAGACGACTTGAGCTTCCTGTTGCTCAGCATCCGCAGAGTGGCCATTTTCGTGGTCTTGCTGACAGCCTACGGATTTTACCGGCTCGCCGGGGCCGACTACAGCCTCACCGCCTTTGGCCTGTTGTCGTTCGCGGCGGCGGCGCAGTTCGGCCCGGCCCTGGTCGGCGGAATTGTCTGGCGGCGAGGCAATCACACCGGCGCGGTCTGGGGACTGGCGCTTGGTTTCCTGCTCTGGTGCTATACCTTGCTGATTCCGGCGATGGCCTCCACCGGGTGGCTGGCCGACTCGTTGATTGATGAGGGGCTCTGGGGACTGAGCTGGACCCGTCCCACTGCCATGTTCGGGCTGGAGCTCGATCAGGTCAGTCACGGCATCATCTGGAGCCTGGGCGTCAACGCCCTGACCTACATCGTCCTGTCGTTGTTGACCCGGCAGCGGGTACGGGAAAAAATACAGATTGCCTCGTTCTTTCATGATCCCCAGCCCCGGGCCGAGACGCCGCAACAGCATGCCTGGGAAGGTGAGGTGCTGACCTCGGACCTGCAGGCCCTGGCCGACCGGTTCATGGGGGAGGAGCGCGCCGAGGCCCTGTTCCGAAACTACGAACGCCGCAACGCGATTCGTATTTCGCCGCAACGACCGGCGTCCACTCACCTGATGAAGTACATTGAACGGCAACTGGCGTCGGTGATTGGCAGCTCAACCGCCCGGGTGGTGCTTGAATCCACGCTCACCGGCCGCGACATGCAGATCGAGGACGTGGTCAGCATTGTGGACGAGGCGTCCCAGGCCATGACCTTCAGCCGCGAATTGCTGCAGTCGGCCATCGAGAACATCAGCCTCGGTGTCTCAGTGGTCAATCATCAGCAACAGCTGGTGGTCTGGAACCAGCGCTACCTGGAATTGTTTTCGTATCCAAAAGGCTTTGTGCGGGTTGGACGGGCCATTGAAGACCTCATGCGTTTCAATCTCACCAGCGCCAACCTGCCTGCCCGGAAGATCGACGACATTATTGATGAACGCTGCACCAGCATGCGTTTCGGTCGCGCCATGTCCTACGAGCGCCACCGCCCTGACGGGACCGTTCTCAAGATTGATGGCAGCCCGATTCCGGGGGGCGGCTATGTCACGACCTTCCAGGACGTGACGGTTATGCGCCGTACTGAAAAAGCGCTCAAGGAGACCAACATCTATCTGGAACAGCGGGTCAAGGAGCGGACCCAGGAGTTACAGGTTCTGAACGAACAGATGCTGAAGGCCAAGTCCACCGCTGAACAGGCCAATCACAGTAAGACCCGTTTTCTGGCTTCGGCCAGCCACGACTTGCTGCAACCACTCAATGCCGCCCGGCTGTTCACCTCGGCGCTGTCCGGTAAAGCGCAGTCGACAGAAGTACGCGAGCTTGTCGATCACATAGACAGCTCTCTCGGAGCCGCCGAGGAAATCATCAGTACTCTGCTGGATATCTCCAAGCTGGATGCCGGGGCACTCGA
>JAWVWU010000238.1:0-4500 GCA_033723595.1 Marinobacter sp.
ACGCTCCAGCGAGCGGTATTCGAAACCGGTGTTCTGATTCAGCGCCGCGATGAAATGACCGGCAAATTTCGGGTCGGCATTGACGCCGGTGCCCACGGCGGTACCACCCTGCGGAACCGCCAGCAGATCGTCACAGGCCTGGTGCAGGCGGTGCTCCGCCGCCTTGAGCTGTTCCCGCCAGGTGCCCAGTTCCTGGCCGAGCGTGACCGGCATGGCGTCCATCAGATGCGTCCGGCCGGTTTTGACCTGGTCGGAGAACTCGGCCTCGCGCTCGTAGAGCACGCCCTGCAGGTGGGTAAGCGCCGGCAACAGCTGCCGGTGCACCTGCTCAACGGCACTGACGTGAATTGCGGTGGGAATCACATCATTGGAGCTTTGGCTCATGTTGACATGATCGTTGGGGTTGATCGTGTTATCGCCGTTGCCCGCCAGCCGGGCGATGACCTCATTGACGTTCATGTTGGTGCTGGTACCGGAGCCGGTCTGGTACCGGTCCACCGGAAACTGGTCGCGGTGTTCCCCCCGCAGCAGAGTGTCGCAAGCGCCGACGATCGCCTGACACTGGTCATCGTCCAGCAGATGCAGACTGGCATTGGCCAATGCCGCGGCGCGCTTGATGCGCACGACGGCATCAATGAAGGCCGGCGGCATCGGTTGCCCGCTGACCGGAAAATTATCAATCGCCCGTTGGGTCTGGGCACCCCAAAGCGCCGATTCCGGCACCTCGACCTCACCCAGGCTGTCTTTCTCGATTCGATGATTGCTCATGACACCCTCCGTTCTGATCCGTTCCTTGCTCGTCACTTGGGGGTACGACGCCGCCGGGTCAATTGGACCGGAGACGCACGTGATCGCAAACGCCGGTGACCTGCTCGAAATTCAGAATGAGCGTATGCACCGTATTGGTGTAGGTATCGTGCAGGTGAAACTTGAAACGACGCTGCTTTTCCCCCTGCAGAAAGCCATCGTACTCTTTCACCAGTTCGCGGACATCCCCGCCCTCGTCCCGGGACCAGGTGGCATTGAATGGGCCCAGGACGGCGCCGCCAGCGAGACAAACGGTGACTTCGTGATTGGTTAGCGCGTTCTCAGATACGGTCATGGCAGACTCCCCGCAAACAGGTTGGTTTTCAGTCACTGTCAGATGATTGGAGATGAGCCGGCCTTCGACGATTCGAAACGTCAGCCGCTCCCCACTACCAGTGTAGCTGCAACACCGGCATCTCCGTAATCCCGGTCGAGCCCCCGGCAGATCGCCCCTGTCAGGACTCGGGGGACGCCAGCACCAGGCTAGACAGCAGCGCCCGCAAACGGTTCGGCTTGACCGGTTTGTTGAGCACCGGCAACGACTGGGCCTGCAGGCTGCGACGACACTCGTCACTGCGGTCCGCGGTGATGATGGCCGCGGGAATGCGACTGTTCAGGGTGGTGTGCAGACACCGCACCGCCTCGCAGCCGGTGCGGTCGTCGTCCAGGTGGTAATCCGCCAGTATCGCCTGGGGACGGAAACCGGCTTGATCAATCCGGGCCAGCGCTTGTTCGGCCCCGCCTGCCGTCAGTACCTCGCAGCCCCAGCGGGCAAGTAACGCTTCCATACTGTCGCGAATGGCCGGCTCGTTATCAATCACCAATACCCGACAGCCCGCCAGCGAGCCGCTTGGCTGTGCCGCGGGCAGCTGGCCAGCCGCTGGAGAACAATCGGCGGCACGGGGTACCGTCAGCGCAAACCGGGAACCCCGACCGGGCACCGACGACACATCCACCCGGCAGTTCAGCATTCGCGCCATACGCTCGACAATCGCCAGGCCCAACCCGACCCCCTTGCGACCGCCGGACCCCTCCGGCAATAACTGATGGAATTCCGTGAAAATCTCGTCCAGCTTGTCGGGGGCAATCCCGACACCGGTGTCCCAGATCTCGACGCGCAGGCCATCCCGGCGGTCACGCATGGCCAGCAAGACAGCACCGGACGGCGTGTAACGGAAGGCGTTACTGAGCAGATTACGGAGGATACGGGTCAGCATGCGTGCATCCGCCGTCACCTGCCGGGACCTCAGGCGGACCCGGAAGGCCAGGCCTGCATTGTCGGCGACCGGTTCAAATTCGTCGGCCAGGCCCTGCAGTATGGCGCCCACGTCCACGGTGGCCAGATCCGGCTCCATCGCCTGTTGATCCAGCTTGGAGATGTCCAGCAGGTCCGCCAGCAGGTCTTCCGCGCCCTCCAGCGCCCGGTGGACCTGATCGATCAGCCGGGTTTCCCGGGCCGGCAGCACGCTGTCCTGCAGGGTGGAGATCAGCAGGCGGGCGGCGTTGAGCGGCTGCAACAGGTCATGACTGGCGGCGGCCAGATATTTGTCCTTGCTGCGATTGGCGTCCTTGGCCGCGTCGACGGCCACCACCAGTTCGCGCTCGATCTTCTCGCGTTCCTCGATCTGGTAGCGCAGCCCGACGTTAGCGTTCTGCAGGGCTTCGGTCCGTTCCTCGACCCGGCGTTCCAGGTCGGCATTGAGCTGTTTCAGCTTGAGCTGGGCGTGGTAGCGCTCGGTGACATCGGCGACGAACGCCTCGACCACCTCGGCGCCCAGGTCCGGCCGGCGCAGCATGGACACCGTGACGTGCACCAGGTCGCCGTCCGCGCGCCGCAGCCGGGCCTCCCGCAGGCTTACTTTGCCCCACATCATCAGGTCGTGGCGTATCTGGTCAAATTCCGAGGCGCTCCAGAACAGTTGTTCCCGCAAACGCGTTACCCGCTCGGCCAGCGCAGCCGCCGTGGGGTCCCCGCAGATTCTCGCCATGGCCGGGTTCACGCTGACAAAACCGCCCCGCAGATCACCCTGGAAAATCCCGTGCAGGGCGTTTTCAAACAGCCATTTGTACCGGTTGCGCTCTTCTTCCAGTTCTTCGATCCGGCCCAGCAGGGACGGGTAGTAATTCTTGCGGGCGGACTGACTGCCCAGCCCGAGCAGTTGGCCGACATCGTAGCCGGGCAGAAGCGTGTCAGAGGGCTTCTTCATACACCACTTCCACGTCACGCCGGGAGGATTTGCGCGGGTTGGTCAGTATACAGGGGTCCTGCATGGCGAATCCGGACAGCGACGGAATGTCGGAAACCGTCACGCCCAGTTCGGCAAGCTTCGACGCCAGGCCCACGGCGTGTTTGAGGCCGATCACCCGCGCCATCAGTCGCTGCTTGACCGTCGGCATGGACATGCCTCGGGTATCGATCGCCATGGCCTCGGCCACCCGTTTGAAGCGGGCGTCCGCGGCGTTGAAATTGTACGCAATCACGTGCTCCAGCAGCATCGCGTTGCATAACCCGTGAGGCAGGTCCAGAAAGCCGCCCAGGCTGTGGGACATGGCGTGAACGGCCCCCAGAATGGCGTTGGAAAACGCCAGCCCGGCCTGCATCGAGGCCAGCATGATCTGCTCGCGCAGTTCGCTGTTGTCCGGGCTGGCCACCAGCGGTTCCAGGTGCTGGTTGATCAACCGGATGGCCTCCAGGGCATGGCTGTCCGTCAGCGGCCCGCTACCGGTGGACACGTAGGCCTCGATCGCATGCACCAGGGCATCCACGCCGGTACAGGCGGTCAGGAAGGTGTCCATGGTTTCGGTCACTTCCGGATCGATCAGCGAGACATCCGGCACCACCGCCTTGCTGATGATGGAAAACTTGAACCGCCGGGCCGGATCCGAAATGATCGCGAACTGGGACACATCGGCAGACGTGCCGGCGGTGGTCGGAATCAGGATCAGCGGTGGCGACGGCAGGCGAATGGTATCCACGCCCTCGAAATCCAGAATGCTGCCGCCGTGGGCACTGACAATACCGATGCCCTTGGCGCAGTCCATCGGGCTACCGCCGCCGATGGCCACGATCACGTCGCAGCCGTTGGCCTTGTAGAGCTCGGCCCCGGTCATGACCTCATCCACCTTGGGGTTCGAGGTCACACCGGTGAAGGTCACGTACGCCAACCCGGCCATTCTCAACAGCCCCTCGATGTCGTCCACCCAGCCCGCGGCGCGCACGCCCGGGTCGGAGACCAGCAATACCTTGCGGCCGCCGAAATTGCTGACAAAGTTCGCGACGGCCTTGCGGGAACCGGCACCGAAGACAATCTCAGGAGAAACGAATTTGCGCAGCGTCGAGATATCGTGATTCATCAGCGCTCTCTGTCTCATTTATTATTTTAATGCGTGGTTACGGCCCGACTGCACTCTCGGGCTCTGCAAGTTTACTCCAGGTACGCAAGCCTGTCCTGCTCGGGAACCACCGTCATACTAATACGCCACAGCGTGCCGTCCGGACCCCCGGCCTGCACACAGTGTTCTCCGCAGGCGCGCGCCGGACACAGGTGCGGGGATGGAACGCGGGGAAAGGATCGGTTAGCTTGAACCACCGCTGCTCAGTTCTGGCGCTGATAGAAGGCCAGCAGGCACTCGAGCATCCGGGTCTGATTGTGAGCATGCCGGAACCCGTGCCCCTCATCCGGGAAGAAATGA
>JAWVWU010000239.1:0-4480 GCA_033723595.1 Marinobacter sp.
ACCGGTCATCGGTTGGTTCTGGCCGTCAAGATTGAGCTTGCCGTTCACGCTCAGGGCGCCGTCACGGATGGTCACGCCGGCGACCTGGTTCAGATAGGGCTGGAACGGTGCCAGCGCAAGTTTGCTGCCCTCCAGCACCGCCTCCAGCGTGAACGGTGACAGCGTCGTCTGCCCCCTCGCGCTCAGAGTGCCGGTATCACCGACAACCAGGCTGGCGTCGTAGGTGACCGGATCGGCCAGTTGATCGCTCAGGCCCGAGAGGTTCACCGCGATGTTGCTGACGTCAACACGGGCAGTCTGACCCGGCTGCTGGTCCTGCCAGCGCAGCTGACTGTCGCTGAGCGAGACCTTCCCGACGGTCCAGCTGAACGGTGTCGCCGTTCCGGACGCGCTCGCCGGTGTTGGTTCGGGATGATCAGCCGGCCCGCCTGCGGCGGACAGGGGTTTCATGACGTTGAGCTGGCCGTCGGCATCGCGTGACAGACTGACATCGGCGCCGGCAATAGCGACCGGCCCCACCGCCAGACTCCGTCGATTGAGATCGAAGCCAATCTTGCTGACGCTGACGGACTTGACCTGCATTTCCGGGGGTTGATCACTGTCAGGCAACGCCAGTGCCAGATCGCTGATGTTAATCACGCCATCGTCGGTGGTCAGAGCAAACCCGTCGGTCAGAGACAGGTCATAGTGAGTACTGAGCGTGACCTGACCACCGTCCAGGCGATAAGGCAGGTAGGGCCCGGCAAAGTGGGCGATGGTTTCCCGGTCAATATCGGCCACCCGCAAGGTGCCCCTGGAACTGAACGGACTCAGGGACAGCTCACCCTGCCAGTTGATCCGCTGCCTGCCGATGGCGGCACTGAGGGTATAGCCGCTGTCGCCCGGGCGTGGGTAAGTGGCCAGATCATTGAGTTCAAGGTCCAGCGGCGTGATCCGGAACTCAGCCGGCGTGCCCTGACTGAAATCCCGCAATCGCAGCATCCCGCCGGCCAGCTCAATGTGACCGAAATACAGGTCCGGCGCGCCGCCCTGACTGGCGGGTGGGGACGGTTCGGTGGTGGTAGCAGGATGGTGGCGGGACCAGTCCCGCGCCAGATTCACACCGTAATCCTTGAGCAGGTCAATGCGAACAAACGGCTTGTCCAGGGTAATCGAGTCAAACGCAATGACGCCCCGGAACAGTTGCCAGAAACCCAGGTCGACGGTCAGATCGTCCCAGCTCAAAACCGGTTGCTCATCGCTGTCCGTGGCACTCAGACCGCTGACTTCCACGGTCATGGCAAAGGGATTGAGACGGATATCGCCCACGGTCGTGTGCCAGCCCAACTGCTGCTCAAGCTGCACCGGTAACTGTCGGCCCAGCCACCAGGGCAACACCACAAAGCCGGCGAGCGTGTAGAGCACGAGCAACACCAGTATCCAGAAAGTAAACCGCTTATACACCGGCCTGGCCACCTGACGCTTCGCCACTGACAACTCCTCGGAAAACGGATTTGGTATTGGGGCCCGGGACAACGTTAGCGAGTCGCCGGTCTGTCGCCTAAGGATAGACGTCCGTGGTCGGTTTTGTCACCGCCAGTGGAACAGTTTCAACAGTCGGAGGGATCCGGGCGCCCCTTGCGGGCGCCCGGGGATGCCGCTTACTTGGCGGCGGCGCGAGCTGCTTCCAGCCAGCCATCAAAGGTTTTCTGATGCGCTTTGATCCACGCCTGAGTATGGCCCATGATGTCCTTGGGTGAATCTTCACCCTGGCGGATTTTCATGTTCTCCGCACTGACGTCGTTGACCGATACACTCATGACCTCGAACAGCTTCGCCGCTGCCGGATTGTCTTCGGCCCATTTCTTGTTGGCCACAATCCGCTCACTGTTGATATCAAAGCCGTAGTTTTTGCCGTTGGGCAGCTTGGTGTCGGTGCCGTTCGGGTTGGCTGAATGGGGCACTTCCAGCCAGACCACATCCTTGCCCGGCACCAGGATTCCCGATACCCAGTACGGTGTCCAGGTGTAGTAGAAGATCGGGTCACCGTCCTTGTAGCGGGTAATGGTGTCCGAAATGATGGCCGCGTACTGGCCCTGGTTATGCTGGATGTTATCCCGCAGGTTGAACGCGTCGAGCTGATACTCGATCACACCTTCACAGCCCCAGCCAGCCTGACAGCCGGTCAGGTCGGCCTTGCCGTCGCCGTTGGTGTCAAAGATCTTGTCGATCTTGGGGTCCTGGAAATCGGACAGGTTGGTGATGTTGTATTTGTCCGCGGTTTTCTTGTCGATCAGATAGCCCTGGGCCGCGCCCTCGATGTAGTAGCCCTTGCGGTAGAATACGTCGTCGCCGCCGGCATTCTTGTACATGGTGTTGTGCAGCGGGTACCAGTTCACGGCAAGGAAAGTCGCGTCGCCGTTGGCAATCGCCGTGTAGCCGGCGCTGTAGTCCACCTGCTGGATCGGCTTAACGTCATAACCCAGCTGACGCAGGGCTTCGTCCACCAGCATGGTCTGGAAGGTTTCCTCGGAAATCGTGCTTTGTATCGGCTGCACGGTTACGCCTTTGCCGGGCATCTCTGCAGCCTGCGCCGCAAAGGCAACAGTGCTTGCCATCATAACGCCTGTTAACGTGTGTTTGATGTTCATACTGCGTCTCCTCGTCTTCGGTCGTTTGCAATCATTCCGGCCGTTTCTTGCTGACCAGAGCATGGATGAGTCCGGCCGGGCCGGACTCGTACCAGTGGCGTGTCCCTCGCTCTCTTGAATCCCTGCCCAGAGCCTGGGTCATCCGATCCAGGATGATGGCAAGAATCACAATACCTATACCCCCGACGGTCGCCAGACCGACGTCCAGCCGCCCGATGCCACGCAGCACCATCAGGCCCAGACCCGGCACGGCGATCATGGACGCGATCACCACCATCGACAGCGCCAGCATCAGGGTCTGGTTCACCCCGGCCATGATGGTGGGCGTGGCCAGCGGGAGCTGGACCTTGAACAACAGCTGCTTCGGGCTCGCGCCGAACGAGCGCGATGCTTCCACCAGGTCCGACGGCACCTGACGAATGCCCAGATTGGTCAGCCGGATCACCGGTGCGACCGCAAAAATAATGGTCACGATGACACCGGGTACGTTGCCGATACCGAAAAGCATCACAATCGGCACCAGGTAAACAAACGCCGGCGTGGTCTGCATGGTATCGAGAATGGGCCGAAGCACGGCCGCCACACGATCGCTCTTGGCCATGGCAATCCCGGCCGGTATGCCGATCAGCATGCAGAACAGCACCGAGGTAATCACCAGCGACAGGGTCGTCATCGCCTGCTCCCAGGCACCGATGGCGCCCATCGCCAGCATGCCGAGCATCGAGGCAATGGCCAGCCTGACACCGGACAGCTGCCAGGCCACCAGCCCGAACAGCAGGATCATGATGATCGGGGAGATGCTCAGCAGCGTGGTGTCGAACACACCCAGCGCAAAATCCACCGGCTGTTTGATGATCTGGAAAATGAAGCGGAAATTGTCAACGACCCAGTTGATCCCGTGCTCCACCCCGCTCTGGATATCGAACCATTCGGTCAGGAAGGGGTGGGCCAGGGTGTTGTGCAGGTCCGGCGCGGAATGGGCGGCATTGAGCCAGTCCTGGGGTCCGCCGCCCGCCGCGTCCGGACTCGGCCCGGCGGCCGCGCCCCACGGGTTGCTGGCGGCACTGCTGGCGCCGCCGTCACCGGTCGACGCCGGGGCCGATGCGTTGGCCCAGGGATTGCTCGCGGCGCCGGCATCCGCCGGGGCCTGATTGGCGCTCTGATCAGCCATGTTTGTCTTCCTCCCGGTTGAGTGCCTGCAGCAGCACGGCCCGTGAAATAACGCCCAGATACTGGCCGTCGTCGTCGACGACCGGCAGGCCACACGGAGCTGATGCGACCGCGCCGATGATATCCGTCAGGGTTGTGTCGGCCGGGATCGGCTCAATGTTATCGATCAGCGCATCGCTGATCTTGCCACCGTCCTGCTTGGCCTCGACCAGCGAGTCCACCGACACCACGCCCTGGAAGTGCTGGTTCTTGTCGATGACGTAGCCGAAATCACCTTCATTCTGACGCAGGCGTTCAAGTGCTGCCGGCACGCCGGCACCCTCGCGTTCTATCACGGTCACGTGTTTGCGCCGCACGATGTCGGCTGCGGACAGCACGGTCGACACGTCGACGCCCCGGAAGAAGGATTTGACGTAATCGTCCGCCGGGTTTTTGAGAATGTCGTCCGGGGTTCCGACCTGAACCACCCGACCGCCTTCCATAATCGCGATGCGGTCGCCGATACGCATGGCCTCGTCGAGGTCGTGAGAGATAAATACCACGGTCCGGCTGGAGTCTTTCTGCAGTTTGACCAGCTCGTCCTGCATTTCCGTGCGGATCAGCGGGTCAAGCGCCGAAAACGCCTCGTCCATCAGCATGATTTCGGGGTCGTTGGCCAGCGCCCGTGCCAACCCGACCCG
>JAWVWU010000240.1:0-4479 GCA_033723595.1 Marinobacter sp.
AAGGGCTTATTTCGGAGTCTGTCGGTCGGCGGGTGTGACCCCCTGGCCGGCGTCGTCCAGCCGCAGTCGG
This sequence comes from Marinobacter sp., assembly GCA_033723595.1. Classification (GTDB taxonomy): domain Bacteria; phylum Pseudomonadota; class Gammaproteobacteria; order Pseudomonadales; family Oleiphilaceae; genus Marinobacter. The sequence goes on from JAWVWU010000240.1 coordinate 71, forward strand.
CCTTGCAGTTCCGAGAGTCGGGCTTGCAGCTTCCCGATGATGTCCGGGGTGCGCTGTTTCTTGCCTTCGCCTAGCGCCGGCAGGCGCTCGGCAAGTTGTTCAACGGCCGGTTCAAGCGCTTGAGCCCAGCCCGGTTCGGGCGTCCCTGAAAGGGCTGGCAGCCAGCGCCTGGCCAGGCTGTCGAGCTGGACTTTCAAGTCCTCGAAATCGCTCTGAGCCTGAGGCGAGTGCCAGATTGGCATGCCGTTTCGGTCTTCGCCGTCCGGGTGGGCCTTCCACCCCTCCAGGGGTTGCTCCACAAGCTGCTCCAGCGTGCCAGACACCGCCTGTTTCAAAGTCTCGGGTTTATTGGCCAACCCGGTCAGTGCGGTGCTCAGCGCCCGGACCTGACCCGCGGAGCACAGCGTTGCGGCGTCCCTCGGTAAGGCGTGGGCCACCAGGCGCAACAGGTCTACCCGCCGTGCCCGGGCGTCTACCTGATCCTCTGCGGGCTGGGCCGGGGGTATAAACAGTGAGACCCGTTGCTGATCCGATTGGCCGGTGCTGTTCCAGAGCAGGGTTTCCAACGGGTGCAGTCCGAGCGTCAGGTAGTAAAAGTCGGTTGACTGATGCTCGCCCCGCAGGAATTCGGGCGTCATCGGCACTTCCGAGTACACCAGGCCGCTCTGAGGATAGCCTGGGACCTGATCCAGGTATCCGGGCAACATCGGGTGCGCATCGATGGGGTCCCGGTCGTCATGAATCTGCGGCGGGGTGAGGCCGGCCAGGCGATAACCGACCGCCAGCCGGGCGTACTGTGCGTGGGTCTGGCGCCACTGTCGACGCGCCTTGGCCAGGGTTTCAGTGTCTGGCTTGTCAAGAAACGCGTTAACCGACTGCTGAAGTGCTTTGGCTTGCTGGCAGAATGCTTCGCTCTGCTGGCTGACCAGGGTGGCGACTGCCGGGTCGACCGCGGACGTTGCCTGGCGACTCGCTGACGCGGTCTCCGGATTTTCGCCCGGGTCGGTGTCCGACGACCGGGAACACCCCGTCACACCCGCCAGCAGTATCAGACTCAAGAGCACCGGTAGGGTTGGTTTCATACCTGGATGTCCTGTCAGTCCCGCAGGGAAATGGTTTGCCAACCTTTTGACCGGGCGATGTCGGCCAGTCGCGCGTCGGGATCCACGGCGACCGGGTTGGCGACCCGTTCAAGTAACGGCAGGTCATTGTGTGAATCACTGTAGAACCAGGCCCCGTCCAGGGTTTCGGACTGAAAGTCCAGCCAGTCATGCAACCGGTGGACCTTGCCGTCCTGAAAGCTTGGTGTGCCCGCGACATTGCCCGTATAGCGGCCATTGATCATCTCCGGCTCGGTGGCGATGAGATGCTCGATGCTGAGCAGGGCGGCGACCGGTTCCGTCACGAACTGGTTGGTAGCCGTAATGATCAGCAGGGTGTGGTTCTGTTCGCGGTGGTGGGCGAGCAGATCGAAGGCTTTCGTCTGCAGCATGGGGCGTATTTTGCGTTCCACGAACTGCGCCCGCCATTGATGCAGCTGCGCCAACTCGAACTGCGCCAGCGGCTGCAGGGCAAAACTCAGGTAGCGACGGATATCCAGGCTGCCATCAAGGTACGCCTGATAAAACTCATCGTTCATTTTGCGGTAGTCGTCGGCGTCGACGATACCTTCCTCGACCAGAAATTCGCCCCAGGCATGGTCGCTGTCACCCGCCAGCAGCGTATTGTCGAGATCGAAAATGGCCAGTGTCAACGTAGCGTTCCTTCTTGGTCAGGGGCATCGAAAGGTTGTGAAGGCGGGCCCCGATGGGCCTGATGGCGATCATAGCAGCCATTGCCGTCACGCACCGCAACAGCCCGGGATTCTAACATGCTGAAAAGATAACAGCTTCGTTTGCCGACCGTTGGCCTTTCTGTAAGAATGAAGTCAACTTGGAATAAATGGCATTGCATTTTTTCAATGCCTCTACCGACTTTATACAGGACTGTGCCGTGATTGATTCAGACGGTTTCAGACCCAACGTCGGAATCATTCTGGCCAACCACAGGGGCGAACTGCTCTGGGCTCGACGCATCGGGCAAGACTCCTGGCAGTTTCCTCAGGGCGGTATCAAGCACAACGAGACCCCCGAGGAAGCCCTTTATCGGGAGCTGACCGAAGAAGTCGGCCTGACAGCGGGCGATGTCGATATTATCAGCTGCACCCGTGGCTGGTTACGGTATCGACTGCCCCGTCGCATGGTGCGGCATAACTCGCACCCGGTCTGTGTGGGGCAGAAACAGAAATGGTTCCTGCTGAGGATGCTCTGTCCGGACGCTCGAGTGTGCGTTGATCACACCGATTCGCCGGAATTCGATGGCTGGCAGTGGGTGAGCTACTGGTACCCGCTGGGTCAGGTCGTGTCGTTTAAGCGAGAGGTATACCGGCGTGCGCTGAGAGAGCTGGCCCCGAGGCTGTTCCGAACGATGGAGCAGGGCTATCCGGGGACGGGTGAGCCACGCTCCCAGGACAAACTATGACGGATTGAACCCGCCATGCTGAGTACACTGCGAAGTATTGTTCAGGAGGTCAACGGCGCCCGCGATTTGCAGGAGGCGCTGGATATTATCGTCTCTCGCGTACAGACCGCCATGAACACCGAAGTCTGCTCGGTCTACCTGCTTGATCCGGAAACCAACCGCTATGTCCTCATGGCCACCGAGGGCCTCTACAAGAAGGCCGTGGGTAAGGTCAGCCTGGCCCACTCGGAGGGTCTGATCGGTCTGGTGGGCTCTCGCGAAGAACCCATCAATCTTGAAGATGCGCCCAGCCATCCCCGCTATCGCTACTTCCCGGAGACCGGGGAAGAGCGTTTCCGCTCCTTTCTCGGGGTTCCCATCATTCACCATCGCCGTATACTCGGCGTGCTGGTGGTGCAGCAACGTGAGAGCTCGCGCTGTTTTGACGAGGGTGAAGAAGCCTTTCTGGTGACCGTATCCGCCCAGCTGGCGGGGGTGATCGCGCACAGCGAGGCGACCGGCGCCATCAGCGGACTGTCGTTGACCGGGGAAGAAACCCGGGACGTCTGCTTTAAAGGTGTAGCGGGGGCGCCCGGGGTGGCCATTGGTCAGGGCGTGGTGGTTTACCCACCGGCCGACCTGGATGCGGTCCCGGAAAAGCCGGCCGAGGACATTGAGCAGGAACTGGCCCTGTTTGCTGAAGCGGTCGGGGCGGTGCGAGAGGACATCGGCCAGGTCGCCGAACGGCTGGCCTCGCAACTGCGTCCTGAAGAGCAGGCGCTGTTTGAAGTGTACCTGCGAATTCTCGACGACAATGCCCTTCCGGGGGAAGTCGTTGCCCGTATCAATGGTGGGCTCTGGGCCCAGGCGGCGCTGAAACAGGTGGTTCAGCAATACGTCCGTCACTTCGAGATGATGGGCGACCTGTATCTCCGCGAGCGGGCGGTGGACCTGCGCGACCTCGGGCGACGTTTGCTGGCGCACTTGCAGGAAGGCGATCCCAAGGAGGTGACTTACCCGCCCAGAACGGTGCTGGTCAGTGATGAATTGACGCCGGCGATGCTGGGGGAGGTGCCCCGGGGCCAGCTGGTCGGGCTGGTTTCGGTTCGGGGCTCCGGTAATTCGCACGTTGCCATCCTGGCCCGCGCCATGGGCGTGCCCACGGTCATGGGCATGGTGGATATCCCGGTCAATCAGCTCGACAGCAAGGAACTGATTGTCGACGGCTTCGAGGGCCAGCTCTATGCTTCGCCATCCGCCGATCTGCGCACGTTCTACCAGGAAATCTGCGACGAAGAGAACGAGCTGGTCAAAGGGCTTGAGGCACTGCGTGACAAGCCCTGTGAGACCACCGATGGCCACCGCCTGTCGCTGCTGGTGAACACCGGCCTGATGACGGATGTGGTGCGTTCGCTCAGTCACGGCGCCGAAGGCATCGGTCTGTATCGCACGGAAGTGCCGTTCATGATCAAGGAGCGGTTCCCGTCCGAGCAGGAGCAGCGGGAAACCTATCGGGAGCAACTCGAAGCCTTTGCCCCCAATCCGGTGACCATGCGTACCCTGGACATTGGTGGCGACAAGTCGCTGACCTATTTTCCGATCAGCGAGGAAAACCCGTTTCTCGGTTGGCGCGGCATCCGCGTGACCCTGGATCATCCTGAAATCTTCCTGGTGCAGGTCCGGGCCATGCTCAAAGCCAGTGAGGGTCTCAACAACCTGCAGATCATGTTACCGATGATCAGCAACATTTCAGAGGTGGAAGAATCACTGCACCTGATTTACCGGGTGTACCACGAAGTCCGGGAAGAGGGGTTCAATATCCACATGCCCAAGGTGGGCGTGATGATTGAAATCCCGGCTGCGGTCTACCAGGTCCGGGAACTGGCCGAGCGCGTCGACTTCCTGTCGGT
>JAWVWU010000241.1:0-4468 GCA_033723595.1 Marinobacter sp.
CTGTGATCAGCATCCGGACCGGACCGTCGTGGTCTATGCCAACACCTCGGCGGCTGTAAAGGCCCGTGCTGACTGGGTCGTTACCTCCAGTTGTGCCCAGGCCATTGTCGAATCACTCGACAGCCAGGGCGAGAAAATCCTGTGGGCGCCGGACAAACACCTTGGTTATCACATACAGCGCACGACCGGCGCTGACATGCTTCTGTGGGATGGGTCCTGCATTGTGCACGAGGAGTTCAAGGCGCGCGGCCTTGAAGACCTCAAGGCGGTCTATCCTGATGCGGCGATTTTGGTTCATCCCGAGTCGCCGGCCAATGTCGTTGATATGGCCGACGTCGTAGGCTCAACGTCCCAACTGATTCACGCGGTTCAGACCCTGCCGAATGAGCAGTTCATTGTCGCCACCGATAACGGCATTTTCTACAAGATGCAGCAGCTCGCCCCCAACAAGACCCTTATTGAGGCGCCGACGGCGGGCACGGGCGCAACCTGCCGAAGCTGTGCGCATTGCCCGTGGATGTCGATGAACGGGCTGGAGAATCTGTTGCAGGTGCTGGAGCAGGGTAACCAGGAAATTCACATCGATGAGGCGATCCGGCAACAGGCCCTGAAGCCGTTGCGGCGTATGCTCGATTTCACCGCCAGTCTGAATCTCAAGGCGGCCGGCAACGCCTGACCCAGTGGGGTTGCCACGCGCCAGGCATTGGCCGCTACAGACAGCCCGGTACCGACGCTGAGTGGGTACCGGGTTTTGTTTGGGCGCACCTCAGCGATTCTGGCGTGCGATGGCTTCGGTGACTTTGTTCAGTCGCTCGGTAATCACCTGACGCATAGGCGCGTCCACCGCAATTTTCTGCTGGGCCTCCCGCAATTGTCGCTCGGCGGCTTCCAGATCGCCCATCAGGATGTCGTATTCCGCCCGGGCGCGGTGCACACCGACTATGTTGCGGGCCTGTCCCTCGGCTTCGGCCAGTCGTAGCCAGAAGTCCTCCCGCTGCGGGTAATCACGCGTCAGTTGGCGCAGATCGTCGGCCGCTTCCCCAGCCTTGCCGTCTTTGAGTTCGGCTGCGGCCAGGGTATTGAGAATCGGCAGGTTTCCGGGGTTTCGCTGCAGGGCCTGGCGCAGCAGTGTGCTGGCCTCGCCCGCTTTATTCTCTGCCATCAGCGCGTTTCCCAGCGTGACCTGGAAGGTGATGCGGTTGGGCTGCACAGCCAGCAACTGGTGGAGAATATCGTTGGCCTCGGCGGGCTTGTCATTGGCGATCAGCGCCACCGCCAGACCGTAACGCGCGATGGTGGTATCACGGTCGGAGTCTGCCTTGTCGATCTCGTTGCGAAAGACCGAAACGGCCTCGGCGGGTGACTGGGCGTAATGTACCCGCAATCGCGACCGCACCAGGTGATACTCGAGGGTGTCCTTGAAGTCGCCCTCAGGGTATTGCTCGGCGCGGTTGCGGGTGTCTGACACCCGGCTCTGGGTCAGTGGGTGTGTGGAGAGATATTCCGGAATCTGGTTGCCCTGAAGGCGATTCTGGCGCTGCAGTATATCGAACATCCGTGGCATGCCCCTTGGGTCCATGCCCGCGTCCGCGAGTATCTGCAGACCCATCCGGTCGGCTTCCTGCTCATTGGCGCGGCTGTACTGCAACTGATTCTGCACCGACATGGCCTGGGTCCCGGCAATTGCGGCGATCCCGATATCCGAGCGGGTCACGGCCGACAGCACGATGCCGGCAATCATGCCCGCCAGCGTCAGCGGAGCGTTGGTCTCCTGCTGTTCCAGTCGTCGTGCGAAGTGGCGCTGGCCAAGGTGGGCCAGTTCGTGGGCGATGACCGAACCGAATTCCTGCTCTGTCTCGGCGTTGAGGAACAGGCCACCGTTGACGCCGATGATGTTACCGGGAACGGCAAACGCGTTGATGTCCGGGCTGTCGATGGCCACGACGGTGAACTGCTTGTCGTTCAGCGGAACCGACGGGATCAGTCGGTGGATGATGGCGTCAAGGTAGTCCTGAACAAGCGGGTCCTTGATTTTCGGAGCCGATTGCCGCAGTGACCGCAGCACCTGCTGACCGATCTGCGCTTCCTGCTGGTCGGAAATCAGGCCGCCACCGGCACCACCGAGGGTGGGCAGCGGTGACGGATCGGGCGGAGCTGCCAGCACAGGCAGGGACAGGGTGGCGGTCAGAAGGAGGCCGGGCACGTTGCGCCGGGAACTCCTGAGACAGCTGAATGCTCGAACGATTTTCATACGTTGCCTGATATACTTTCTGGGAGTCAGTGCAATGCCGGGTTCGCATCGGCATAATGCACCGCACGTTCACCGCTAACCACACGACGCGTATCAATTATTATGTCTGACATCACGCTGGATGCATCCGGGCTGACCTGCCCCATGCCGCTTCTCAAAACCAAGCTGGCCCTGAACGCCATGAAGCCGGACGAAGAGCTCGAGGTGATCGCAACGGATGCCGGCTCTGCCCGGGACATCCCGGCTTTTCTCAAACTATCATCTCACCAACTGGTAAGCACATCGGAATCCGATGGCTGCTATCGGTTTGTCATCCGTTGCGGTCAGCCCGCGGCTGGTTCCTGAGCACCGGAGATTTACATGGTTCGAATATTACGCGGTCTGGCTGAAAAATACTTTTCAGATGACGAAGCTGTCATTCTTTTTCTGCTGCTGGTTGCCGGCACACTGGTCATCGTATTTTTTGGCCATATGCTGGCGCCGGTTATCGCCGCGGTCATCATTGCGTTTATTCTCCAGGGCCTGGTCACCAAGCTCACGGCGCGCGGCGTTCCGGAGCGTCTCGCCATCGTCATCGTGTTCCTGCTGTTCCTGGGAACACTGGTCGGCTTTCTGTTCGGGCTGCTACCACTGATCTGGGCGCAGGTGACCTCCCTGGCCAGCGAAACCCCGCGCATTTTCCGGCAATCCCAGGCCTACATTGAACTGCTGCCGAAAGACTACCCGTCGCTGTTTTCAGTCGAACAGGTCAACAACCTGTATCAGCAGGTTGCGGGTGAGGCCGCACGTATGACCCAGTGGCTGGTCTCGTTTTCTCTGTCGAGCATTCCGGATGTCTTCGCGCTGCTGATCTACCTGGTACTTTTGCCCATCCTGGTTTTTTTCTTTCTCAAGGACCGTCGTCTGCTGCTCGGCTCGATGTCGCGGACATTGCCTCACCAGCGGCCCATGATGGTCCAGATCTGGCACGAGGTGAATCTCCAGTGTGCCAACTACGTGCGCGGCAAGGCAGTCGAGATCCTGATTGTTGGTGGCGCGACCTACGTCAGCTTCAAGCTGCTTGGCGTACCTTACGCCGCGTTGCTGTCGCTGCTGGTCGGGCTGAGCGTGGTGATTCCGTACATCGGCGCGGCGGTTGTGACGGTGCCAGTGGCGGTTATCGCGCTGTTCGCCTTCGGCTGGAGCAGTCATTTTGTCTGGGTGATGGTGATCTACGGGATCATCCAGGGCCTCGATGGCAATGTGCTGGTACCGGTGCTGTTTTCCGAGGTCAACAATCTGCATCCGGTCGTGATAATTATCGCGGTGTTGTTCTTTGGCGGGATCTGGGGCCTGTGGGGGGTCTTTTTCGCCATTCCTCTGGCGACGGTGCTCAAAGCAGTGTTTTCGGCCTGGCCGGTCAAAGCCACGGTCCGGCCCGATCGGCTGGAGCAGGGCTGAAGACCGGCCATCGGACGCACATGCCCGGGCCGGTTGGCCCGGGCAACTTCCGACACACCAGTGTCTGCGACTAGAGCGCCTGCACCGCAGCGAGCACTTCATCAGCGTGCCCGGCAACCTTGACGCCGCGCCATTCGCGCCTCAGCACACCCTGTTTGTCAATCAGAAAGGTGCTGCGATCGACGCCCATGTATTCTTTCCCGTACAGTTTTTTCAGCTTGATCACGTCGAACAACTTGCACAGGGATTCGTCTTTATCCGAGATCAGGTCAAACGGAAAATCGTGTTTGGCGCGAAAATTCTCATGGGCTTTGAGGCCATCGCGTGAGACCCCGAGAATCACGGTGTCCTGATCGGCAAAGGCAGTATGCCGGTCACGAAAGTCCTGGCCCTCGGTCGTGCAGCCCGGCGTGTTATCTTTCGGGTAGAAGTAGATCACGAGATTTTTCCGGCCGTGGAAGTCAGCCAGACGAATGGTCTGATCGCCGGTGGCGGGGGCTGAAAAATCCGGAACCGGCTGGTTCAGTTCGACCTGTGGCATGGCATTCTCCTGTTGTGGGATTGTGGTTTACGGCGACCTCGGCACTGGCGGCCCGTCGCCCGGTTTCGGGACCGTTGGTCAGGCTGCGTTCGCCTTAGCGGACATGGCAACCGGTGACACCTTAATTATTCGGAATGTCTCTTGTGTCAGTTCTCAGCCAACATTACCATTACTCTTTTACCTGAGCGGAGTCATTATGATTACTGGTAGCCTGGTCGCACTGGTGACCCCTATGC
>JAWVWU010000242.1:0-4443 GCA_033723595.1 Marinobacter sp.
AGGATCCCGAAGCCCCGATCAGCCAGCGCCTTGCGGGTGCGTTCGTCGACTTCCGCAAAACCGGCATTCTGAATCACGCGATCCATGGTATACGACATAAAACTCTCCTTTAATGGGGGGCGATTCAACTCACTCGCCTGATAGTTTCACCAATCGCAGGCGGAGAGCATTCGTAATAACGCTGACTGACGACAGCGACATCGCCGCCGCTGCAAAAATCGGAGACAGGAGCATCCCGGTGAAGGGATACAGCACGCCAGCAGCGATCGGCACACCGGCAGAATTGTAGATAAAGGCAAAAAACAGGTTCTGCCGGATATTGCGCATGGTCGCCAGTGACAATCGCCGCGCTTCGACAATGCCCGTCAGATCGCCGCGCAACAGCGTAATACCGGCGCTTTCGATGGCCACGTCAGTCCCTGTTCCCATAGCGATGCCGACGTCTGCGGCGGCCAGGGCTGGCGCATCGTTCACACCATCCCCTGCCATGGCCACGATGCGGCCTTCCGTCTTCAGGTGCTGAATGACCTTGCCCTTGTCTTCCGGCAGCACTTCCGCTTCCACTTCGTCAATGTGGAGTCGGCGCGCAACCGCCTCGGCGGAGGTCCGGTTATCCCCCGTCAGCATGACCACCCGGATACCGTCCTTATGCAACGTCGCTATAGCCGCTTCCGTCGTCTCTTTGACCGGGTCGGCAATGGCAAGCAAACCACAGACGTTGCCATCCACCGCCGCAAAGATCACGGTGGCGCCGTCTTTTCGGAGCTGGTCTGCCTCTGCCTCGAAGGCGGACGCATCGACATTTTCTGACTCCATCAGCAATCGATTACCAAGCAGAATCCGTTGGCCGTCGATCTTGCCGGTTACCCCTTTGCCGTTCGGGGAATCAAAATCCTCCGCGTCAGGCAGGGTCAGTTCCATGGTTTTGGCTTTATAGAGAATGGCCTGTGCCAAAGGATGCTCGCTGCCCTTTTCGAGACCACCGGCGTATCGCATCAAGTCCTCATCGCTGAACCCCTGTGCCGGCACCAACGTCGTCACCTGAGGCTTGCCCTCGGTCAAGGTGCCGGTTTTATCCACCACCACCGTGTCGACTTTCTCCATGCGTTCAAGCGCTTCCGCATCCCGGATCAGGACACCGCTCTGAGCGCCCCGCCCCACACCGACCATGATCGACATCGGGGTCGCCAGGCCCAGGGCACAGGGGCAGGCAACGATCAGCACGCTGACGCCCGCGATGAGGCCAAAGGTCATTGGCGGCGTCGGCCCAACGAGGGACCAGACAATGAACGCCATGACGGCGACGAGAATGACCGCAGGCACGAACCAGCTGGCCACCTTGTCGGCCAGCCCCTGGATGGGCGCGCGGCTGCGCTGGGCGCTGGCAACCATCTGGACGATTTGCGAGAGCATGGTGTCGCGCCCGACTTTGTCGGCCCGCATGATAAAGCTGCCCTGCTGATTGATGCTGCCGCCAATGACCGGGTCTCCAGTCTTCTTACTGACCGCCAGGGGCTCACCCGTGACCATGGATTCATCCACGTTGGAGTGGCCTTCGAGCACCTCGCCATCGAGCGGCACTTTGTCGCCCGGCCGAACCCGCAACCGGTCGCCCACCTTTACCTGATCGAGCGACACGTCCGACTCACCGCCGTCATCAGTCAGCTTTCGTGCCGTGGCCGGCGCAAGGTCCAGCAACGCCTTGATGGCGCCGGAGGTTTTCTCCCGGGCCCGGAGCTCAAGCACCTGGCCCACCAATACCAGCACAACAATGACGGCGGCCGCCTCGAAGTACACGGCAACCGAGCCATCCTGCTGCCGGAAGGCATCGGGAAATACCTGCGGCACCAGGGTCGCTACGAGGCTGTAGATCAGCGAAACCCCGGTACCAATTGCGATCAGGGTGAACATGTTCAGGTTACGGCTGAGCACCGATTTCCAACCCCGCACAAAAAATGGCGCACCACACCAGACCACCACCGGGGTGGCCAGAACCAGCTGAATCCAGTTCGATACCTGGGGTGACAGGAGGTGGTCAATCGCAAACAAGTGCCCCCACATTTCAATCAGAAATACCGGGAGCGTCAGGGCCAGGCCAACCCAGAATCGACGCGTCATGTCCGTGAGTTCCTCGGAAGGTCCGTCATCGGGACTCACTTGTTCAGGCTCCAGAGCCATACCACAGATCGGACAGTCGCCCGGGCCCTGCTGACGTATTTCCGGGTGCATCGGGCAAGTGTATAGGGTTCCCGGCGCTACCGACTCGGCCGGCGCAGACTCGTCACTGGGGTACTTTTCCGGATCGTCATCGAACTTTGACTGGCATCCGGAAGAGCAGAAATACCAGGTCTTGCCGGCATGCCGGCTGCGATGCTCAGTGGCATGAGGATCGACCGACATCCCGCACACCGGATCTTTGACCGAATCCTGCCCGTGACTGTCGTGGTCATGATGATGTTGATGCTCGTGCTCACTCATCCTGCGCCCCTTTTTTATCCACGGGCCAGTCGGCAAAAGCAATGAAGTACAGCAAGGCCAGGTTTAACACCGGTATCAGAATCAGTATTCCCATCACGCCCGGGTAGCCGATTCGCTGGCAAATCCGCCAGGCGGGTATGACCATAACCACTGCAATAACCAGTATCCAGAGCCAGTGTCCGGTCCACATGGTGTTCCCGTAGGTGTATCCGTTCATCATGCCACTGTTCTCCTTTTTTGCGGCAAACATCCAGGGTTATGATCATGAACTGCAGCACTGTCGATGGCCGTCTCCCATCCTTAAACGTTCACACATACGACTCAGCCATTCAAAGCCCGGCGACCTAGCGACCCGGCATCAATCGCCACATGACGAACGTCTTTATGAGCGCGGCCAGTGCGGATGATGGTCGTCGATCACGAACGGATGCCGGTGACGACCGGAACCATGCCGATGGGGATGACGGTGAGGCTCGGGTCCTTCCCAGCCATCGTGGTCGTGCTGATGGTGTTCGTCGTGGTAATGCAGGTGGGTGTGGACCTGGGCCGGATGATCGTGATCCAGCTCGGCACTGTCTTCCCTGGGCCAGAGACACAGGGCGGCAATGAACGCGCCCGCCGCTATCAGACCCAGCACCCCGAAGGCTGCGGTCATTCCAGCCTGCGCGCCCACCCAGCCGGCCAACGGATAAGCGACCAGCCAACAGGCGTGGGACAGGGAAAACTGGGCGGCAAACACCGCAGGTCGATCTTCTTCCTGGCAGGCATTGGTCAACAGGCGCCCCACCGGGGTCAAAACCAGAGATGAGCCGAGACCGATCAAGAACCAGAGTACCAACAAGCCCGTCAGTGTTGGGTGCGCCAGGCCACCAAACAGGCTGGCCGTGAGTATCCCGGCCCCGGCAAGCATCGTCTGACGGTCCGTCAGTCTTCTCAGAATCAGCGGCAGGGACAACGCCATCAGCATGGAACCAGCGCCGGCGGCGGCAAACGACCAGGCAACCCAGCCCTGCCCGAGGCCCAGGGTGGTTGTTACATACACCACTGTGTTGACGATCTGCATGCTGCCAGCCGCCGCAACCGCCATGGACAGGGCCAGCAATCCGCGCAGCCGGGGGGTGCGCAGATAGATGCTCATGCCGCGACTGACCCGCTGCCAGAAACCACCCGCTTCAGCACCCCGTGCCCTGCCCGGCAGCTTCGCGGTCACGACCAGCACGGCCGAAGCCAGGAACGCCAGACCATTGATCAGAAACAGGGTGTTGAACGTCATCAGCGTAATCAGCACGGCCGCCGCCATGGGGCTGAGCAGGTTTTCCAGATCATAAGCCAGACGGGACAACGACAGGGCCCTGACGTATTGCTCCCTGTTGCGGATGATGTCTGGAATGGTGGCCTGGAACACCGGCGTGAAGCCCGCCGAAAACAGGTTCAGTGCGAACACCAGTGCATAGATCTGCCAGACCTCTGTAACAAACGGCAGCATCACAACCACGGCGGCCCGTAACAGATCCAGCGTGACCAGCAGTGTCTGACGCGGCAGCTTCGCGGTCACAGCGCCAACCATCGGCGCAAAAACCACATAGGCAATCATTTTGAGTGCCAGCGCAATCCCCAGCACCTTGCCAGCATCACCGCCGGCCAGGTCATTCGCCAGCAGGGCCAGCGCTATGGTGGTCAGACCGGTGCCGAAGAGCGCGATCACCTGGGCAGAAAACAAATGGCGATAACGTGAATCAGTCAGCGGTGAAGCGATCATCTGAATCCCTGAGTCCCGAGCGAGTTGAGCGGTGCTTCATTTTGCTCCCAGGTGAGGGAAAATCAAGGCCTCACCGTCACTCTTCAGCCAGCGCAACGGGTCAGCCAGCACAGCAGGTCAACCAGCACAACAGGATAGCTTCGTGACATCCCGGCTGAACGTCTGGGCGCAGAGCTTGATGCCCTCCACCATCGTCAAATAGGGGA
>JAWVWU010000243.1:0-4442 GCA_033723595.1 Marinobacter sp.
AGGCCAAACATCCAGATGCCCACGATCACAAACTGACGGGTGTTCAGGGCCAGAATGCCATAGAGCGCGGGGACGAGAGCAATCAGCAGAAACGCCGCCCGGGCCTGACCGGCGTTCAGAAAGAACATGACCCAGAGGGCGGGGAGCAGGGACGCCACTATTTGCGCGGCGGTCATGCTCGGATCGACGAAGCGCAGGTTCAGGTTGAAGTGGATAAGAGCAAAGAAAACCGCGTTATTGAGCAGCATGATCAGCGCGTAATGCAAAACAATCTGACCGGGAATCATGCCCTGGTGCCAGCAGAAGGCTACCAACGTCAGCGTGACCAGATAGGACGCGAACGCCATGGCCAGTCGTTGTTTCCGCAAGCGCTGATCGCGCTCCACCTCGCTGAGTGACGGGCGATGCGTTTCTGTGACAGGCGCGTCGGTCTGCGCGAGCTCCATCATGTCCCTGCTCATTGGATTGATCTCTGACAACCGTTGACAGTGGCGGGCCTCTTGGCCTGGTCAGGCGGGCCTTTCATCCCGGACAGTGTTTGAGAATAGTATCCAAAACAGCCAGGGTTGTGTTCAAAAAGAATGAATTAAGTCTCATTTATTGAGCGAGGTCATGGTCTATCTGCTAATTTCAAAGTGGATGTCCGGCTGAGCGCGCTTTGCACAGTAAGGACTGATTCTGTGCATCACGCCAACGACGGTCATGGATGAGCAGGTTAGACCAATGAACCCGCCCGGTCTGAGGGTGACGTCTCGGTGTTGCTGTGCCTCGATGCACGGCAAGAAGATGCCCGGCGATAACAATAAAAGGGAATGAATGATGGTAACGATAGACGGTTTATCCACCTACCTGAGGCGTCAGAGTTTGAAGTCCGTGGCGCTGGCGGCAGTGACAAGCGCACTACTGACAGGCTGTCTGGGCGGTAATTCTTCTGACTCGGAGAGCGCCTCAAACGCGCCGCTTTCACCGGAAAACGGCACATTGACCGCAACCATACGACGGACCACCGACGGCGTGCCGCATGTCAAAGCCGAGACGCTTGCGTCGGCAGCATTTGGGGCAGGCTATGCCCAGACCCAGGACAATGTTTGCCTCCTTGCGGAAGCCATCGTCAAAGCTCGCAGTGAGCGGGCAAAATATTTCGGTCCTGGCGCGAACAGTATAAATATTATCAATGACTTCAGTTTCAAGGCGCAGGGAATTCACAGCGGGGCGGAACAGGAGTACCCGAACCTCAGCCCGGAGAGCAAAGCATTGATTTCGGGCTTTGCCGCCGGCTACAACAAGTATGTTCGGGAGACGGACCCGGCCGACTATCCGCCTGAGTGTCGGAATCAGCCCTGGGTCAAGGAAATTACCCCGGTTGATCTGTTCGCGCACTATCGGATCGTTGGCCAATATGCCAGCGGGGCGCTATTCGCAACGGGCGCTGTGTATCTCGCGGTACCGGGTGAGTCCCCAGCAGACGCCCAGCCCACGCCGGTGCTTGCCAGTGCGACCGATCACGAAAAAAACGTGCTCAAGAGTGTCGTGCCCGGTGCACGCCTGTTGGCCTCAAAAATACATGATTTTCAGGATATGGGGTTGGCGAGTAATGCCTGGGGCATCGGCCGGAACATGACCGAGCAGGGCAGGGGCGCGCTGCTGGCGAACCCTCATTTTCCCTACACGGGGCACCGGCGATTGTACGAAGTGCAGATGACGGTTCCGGGTTACCTCAATGCCCATGGCGCTGGGCTTCTGGGTACCGCCGTTCCGCTGATCAACTTCAATCAGCATCTTGCCTGGTCTCATACCGTGACGACCAGTCGCCGCTTTACCCTGTATGAGCTGACCCTCAAGGACGGTGATAATTTCACTTACATCAAGGATGGCGAGGAAAAGCCGATTACGTCCAGGACCTTCCAGATAGAGGTTAACGTGGGCGGAACCGCTCCAGCTGTGTATGAGCGGACGTTCTACTATTCGGAGTACGGTCCGATGCTGTCTGCAAACGCCGTCACCGATGGAGGATTGCCCAAGTGGGGAGCCAACGGAACGGCATACACCTACCGGGACGCCAACGCCAGCACAACCCGTCTGCTGGACTCGTGGCTGCAGATGAGCCGGGCCAGGAACCTGGAAGAGTTCAAGGATGTATTCCGTCACTGCGGCACAACATTCTGGACGAACTCGACCTATGCCGATGATCAGGGTAACGCCTTTTACATTGACAGCAGTTCGGTTCCCAACCTGTCGCCGGAGGCAATCTCGCTGGTCAACTTCAAGCGGCGCTACAGCCCTGAATATGCCCAGTTGTTTGATGCCGGTCTGACCTTGCTTGATGGCAGTACATCCCGGGATGACTGGGTGGAGGGCCAGTGTAACGGGCTTGTACCTTACCAGGACAAACCCAAACTGTTGAGGTCGGATTGGGTACAGAATTCAAATGACAGTTACTGGTCGACCAACCCGGCTGAATTTCTGACCGGCTACTCGCCCCTGTTTGGACCGGAGCAGACCGCCTTGAACCCGCGGACCCGGCTTGGTTTGTCCATGCTGGAAAATCCGATCACCAAAGCCTATGCCGAAAACGCACCCGCCGGACAGGACGGAAAGTTCAGCGCACGGGATCTGATCAATTTGATTTACAACAACCGGTCCTTTTACGCCGATCAGTTCCTTCCGGAGCTGCGGGAGCGTTGTGGGCTGATTGGCACAACACCGGTCAATCTGCCGGGCGGAGGGCAACGTGCGGTGGACGCCGGTTGTGCGGTTCTGGATAGCTGGGATGGCCTTTACAATACCGACAGCGTCGGCGCGCACGTGTTCCGGGTGTTCATTGCCCATTATCGCATGCACTTCGATTCTGACCTGACCGTCGGTTTCGACCCGATGAAACCGGTCACCACACCGGGCGTCCCTTCGTCGGACAATAAAGGGACCGCCTCAGATTTGATGCTGCAGTCGCTAGCGGAGGGGCTCAACGCGCTTGATTCCGTCAACATCAGTTACAGCGCGACCCTGGGCGACGTACAGTATTACCAGCCCAGCGGCGGTGTGCCTCCGGGCGGCACCCCGGTAAAACTGGGGGCCTCGTTCCCCTGGCCTGGCGGTGACGGTGGCATTGACGGCACGTTCAATGCTGTCGGTGTGGTGACGTCAAACGTCGCCGAGGATACGGTCTTCCCGCGAATTGCACCAACCACCATCCCCAATACCGCAGGGCTATCCGACCAGAGCGGAGAAGGCTGGTCGATGGCGCGGGGCACCAGTTGGCATTTCGGGCTCGAATTTACCGACCAGGGACCGCAGGCCTATGGCCTGGTCAGCTATTCCGAGTCCTCTGATCCAGACTCGCCGCATTTCAACGACCAAAGTGAACGGTTCTCCCAAGAGGATCCCCGCCCGTTGTTGTTCACGGAGTCTGATATTCAGGCGAACCTGCTGCCGCAGGGGGAAACCGTAATCACCCAGTAGGGGCGAGGGGATAGACGCCAACGAGTAGCAGGCTGCGATTCGCAGCCTGCTTTTTTTGCGTCAAAAAAAAGCCCCCGGTCACAAGCCGGGGGCCTTGGGCGCAACGTTTTCAAGCGCCGGTCATGGTGACCGGGCTAGTCAGGGATTGTTGCCAAACAGGGTGAGTGTGGTCGTCAGCATACCGCCGAAGGTGGCCGATGGTTGTGCAGATACCGGCGTACCATGGTTGGCGCCTGTCTCGGTGTACTTAATGATGTTGCTCAGGCCCAGCGTCAGCGGTTCTCCACCCGCCAGCGGCGCGTTAAAGCTGTCAATTGACACCGGCACCTTCTGGCCGTTCACGTCTGCGTTGTAGACGCCCTTCAGAGCAGGAATACCCCACTCCTGCTCATCCGCCGCATTGGGAATGACGGTATCTCCGACCACTTCGGACAACAGGATCTTGCTTGATGATGCCGAGAGATTGTCCACGAAATTGATCGGATCAGCCGTATCGACGGCGGTCTGGAAGATGTTGAAGTAAGTTTCCAGATCGGCATCGCCCTGCTGCAGTCCGGCGGACTGTTGCAGGCCCAGCAGAATGCGCGGTGCAAAGCTGGGCGAGTTTTCCAGCAAACGGGTAATGCCGCCACCCGGCGTCAACAGGCTGGCCGCCTTGATGTCGTTGGATGCGCTCATGGTCGGACCTTGCGATACACCACCAACCTTGGTGTCCAGGAAAACGGTGCTGAACTTGTCGGCATTGACGCTGGCGAGGAAGGGAACGCCGGTGATCGTGCCCAGGGAATGCCCCACGAAATACACCGGTTTTCCGGCCAGGTTGATGGCGCAGGACGAGCTGCAGGGAAAGGGCAGCGAGATGTCGCTCAGGGAGGCCCGCAGGTTCATCTGATCCATCACGCTCTGGCGCCCGTTGTCGCGGGTATTCAGGAAGTTGGTCAGATTGATGTAGAGGCTGCCTGAGGCGTTTTCGCCCGCCGGAT
>JAWVWU010000244.1:0-4440 GCA_033723595.1 Marinobacter sp.
ATCCAGAAGAATGCTGAGTGACATGAAACTGACGATCAGCCGAGAGTCCCTGTTAACCCCACTGCAGTCGATTGCCGGTGTGGTGGAACGCAAACAGACCATGCCGGTGTTGTCGAACGTCCTGATAGTGGCGGAAGACAACACCCTGACCCTGACCGGTACCAATATGGAAGTGGAACTGGTGGCGAGGGTCACACCGGTTCACGTTGACCAGCCGGGCCGCATTACCGTCCCGGCGCGCAAACTGTCCGACATCTGTCGGGCGCTTGGCGATGCGTCACCGATTGAGCTCGTTCTGGAGGGTGACCGTCTGCACCTTCGCTGCGGCGCCAGTCATTTCACACTGTCGACGCTGCCGGCGGAGCATTTTCCCAACGTGGAGGACGAAGCTGAAAGTTTCCGGTTGGAGCTGCCGCAGGAAGAGCTGGGCCGGATGCTGGACGCCACCGCGTTTGCGATGGCCCAGCAGGACGTTCGTTACTATCTCAACGGGCTGCTGCTGGAAGTCGATCAGTCCCATGTCCGCACGGTTGCGACGGATGGTCACCGGTTGGCTATGTCGCATCTGGACATGGCGACCAACTGTCCCGAGTTGCGGCAGGTGATCGTACCCCGCAAGGGCGTGTTGGAACTGGCGCGTCTGCTTGATGATGTGCAGACACCGGTCACCCTGGTGATCGGCGAGAATCATCTGCGAGCAACGGTCGGTGCGTATACGTTCACCTCGAAACTGATCGAAGGCAAATTCCCGGATTACAACCGCGTTATCCCGCGTGGCGGGGACAAGGTGGTGCTGGCTGACCGTGTTACGCTGAAGAACACGCTACAGCGTGCGGGTATCCTGTCTCACGAAAACATTCGCGGGGTCCGGCTTAATCTTGCGACCAATGAATTGCAGGTGTTTGCCAATAACCCGGATCAGGAACAGGCCGAAGACGCGCTACCGGTCGATTACCAGGGCGAATCCCTTCAGATTGGTTTTAACGTAGGCTATCTGGTTGATGTGCTGAATGCGCTTGACGACGAGCAGGTCAAACTGACCCTGGCCAATCCGAACAGCAGCGCGCTGATCGAAGCGCCCGGGGACACCAGTTGCCTGTACGTTGTCATGCCAATGCGTTTGTAAGCTTCCGATTGCAGGCAGGGTGGCTCGCGTCAGAGATAGCGAAGGAGAAACATGGGAACGGTAACGAACAGTCTCAAAGGTGCACTGCGGATCGGTCAGACGCTGTCTGTGCTTGGTCGGACCGGGCTCAACTGGGTGCGGGGGGAGCGTCCGCCAACCCCGCGTCTGCTGCGGCAGACCTTTGAATCCCTCGGTGCGACCTATATAAAGCTGGGCCAGTTTATTGCCAGTTCGCCAACGTTCTTCCCCCAGGACTATGTGGAAGAGTTTCAGAACTGTCTGGATAAGACCCCCAGCTTGCCCTTCTCGGTGATGAAGAAAATTATCCGGGAGGAACTGGGTCGACCCATTGACGAGGTCTTTTCCCGGGTGGATCCGGTTCCGCTCGCATCGGCATCCATCGCGCAGGTCCATGCAGCGACGCTCGTTACCGGTGAGGACGTGGTCATCAAAATCCAGAAGCCGGGGGTGGAAAACATCCTGCTAACGGATCTGAATTTTCTGTATCTGTCGGCGCGCATCCTGGAAACGCTTGCGCCCCAGCTGTCCTGGACGTCCCTGTCGGGCATTGTCGAAGAGATTCAGCGCACCATGATGGAGGAGTGTGACTTCATCAAAGAAGCAAACAACCTCAAAGTGTTCCGGCGATTCCTTCAGGACACCCACAACGAGGACGCCACTGTCCCGCAGGTGTACGAACAGTGCAGCAGTCGCCGGATTCTCACGATGGAACGGTTCTACGGCGTGCCATTGACGGACATGGAGAGTATCCGCGGCTACGCGAGAGACCCGGAGCGCACCCTGATCACAGCGATGAACACCTGGTTTGCGAGCCTGACCCAGTGTGAGTTTTTCCACGCTGACGTGCATGCCGGTAATCTCATGGTCTTGAAGGACGGTCGGGTCGGTTTCATCGATTTTGGTATTGTCGGGCGTATCCGGCCCGATACCTGGCAAGCGGTCTCGGATTTCATTTCAGCGGTCATGGTTGGCGACTTTGACGGGGTCGCCAGTGCCATGGTCCGCATTGGTATTACGCGGACGACGGTCGATGTGAATAGCCTCTCTGAAGACCTGAGGAAACTCTATCAGCAGATGGACCGGATGGTGCCGGATCATGTACCGGCTTACGACGCTGACCGCACCGAAGACGAAGTCAATAATGTGCTGATGGATATGGTCAAGATCGGAGAAAGCCACGGATTGCATTTCCCCCGGGAGTTTGCGCTGTTGCTGAAACAGTTCCTCTATTTCGACCGGTACGTGCATATTCTCGCACCCGAAATGGACGTGTTCATGGATGATCGCCTGAACATGCTGCATTAGGCACAGATTGAACTGTTGCCGTGGGTCGGGACGCTCGCCTTCGGTCGGATGCTTTTGTACACTGAAAACAGCGCCACCGAGCGCTGTTTTTTTTATTCCTTCCCCGCGAGCGAGATTGTTCATCCCCCATGGCGCTAGTCAAATTGCAAACGGAAAACTTCCGCAATCTGGCCACCGTGCCCACGGATTTTTCACCCGGCTTCAATCTGGTCTATGGCGAAAACGGCAGCGGGAAATCCAGTTTGCTGGAAGCGATCGGTTATCTTGGACTCGGCCGTTCATTCCGGGTCAATCGACATCAGGCGGTTGCTCGTCATGGCACCGACACGTTTACCGTTTTCGGTGGCATGGACGGCGGTTTGTCGGAAAGTCGGGGCGGCGCCCGGGATGATGGCCGACAGGCGTTGGTTCATCGACTGGGGCTGTCACGATGCCTGTCCACCAAGGAAACGCGTTTGCGTGTCGATGGCGAAGGGGTTCGGAGCCTGTCGTCTCTGGCCAGACATTTCCCGGTGTCGGTCATTGATCCGGGGGTATTCGAGATAGTAGCCGGCGGTCCGGGGAAGCGGCGTCAGTTTCTGGACTGGTCAGTGTTCCACGTGGAACCTTCCTTCGCCAGCCTCTGGCAACAATGCCAAAGAGTCATATCACAGCGGAATAAAACGCTCAGAAATGGTAGAATAGACGAGTCGTTGATTCGGGTGTGGGACAGTCAGTACGCGGAACTCGCCGCCCGGTTGACGGAAGCCAGAAAAAGCACGTTCGCTCGATTTGCCACCGTTTTCCATCAGCTGGTTGAAGAGTCCAACACCCCCTGGGTAGCCGATATGAAGCTGGATTTTTTTCCCGGCTGGGACAGGGCTCAGGATCTGGCGGAGGTACTCAGGACCCATCGAGAACAGGAACAACGAGCCGGCCATACGCTTTACGGACCGAACCGGGCTGATTTGAAACTGCGAATCGAAGGGCGGCCAGTGGCCGAAACGTTTTCCCGGGGCCAACAAAAGACGTTGGTCATCCTGATGAAGATTGCCCAGGGGGTCATGCTGAAGGACCTTGGTAAACAGGTGACCTTCTTACTGGACGATATCAATGCGGAGCTCGACGTAGATCACCGGGCGATGCTAGCACAGAAATTACAGGAACTGCGGTGTCAGGTATTCATGACATCCATTGAACGGCCTCGGCCCGAACAGCTGTGGCCGGCCGATAACGGACCCGAATTCAAAATGTTCCACGTGGAACATGGTGAGTTAACGGAAGAATAAGACCAGCGCTTTAGGGAGCGTCCGAATGACAGCATCGAGTTATAACTCCTCCAGCATCAAAGTACTCAAAGGTCTTGATGCGGTCCGCAAACGACCCGGCATGTACATCGGGGACACGGATGACGGAACCGGCCTCCATCACATGGTGTTTGAGCTGGTGGATAATTCCATCGATGAGGCCCTGGCGGGCTATTGCTCGGAAATCGGCGTGATTATCCATCCTGACGAGTCGGTCACCGTCCGCGATAACGGCCGGGGCATTCCGGTGGACATGCACGAGGAAGGCGTCTCCGCGGCTGAGGTCATCATGACCGTGCTTCATGCCGGCGGCAAATTTGACGAGAACTCCTACAAGGTATCCGGCGGGTTGCATGGCGTCGGGGTGTCGGTGGTCAACGCCCTCTCCTCTGCCTTGAAGCTGACGGTCCGCCGCGACAACAAGGTCTACGAGCAGACGTACACCCATGGCGTTCCCAACGGGCCCTTGCACGTGGTTGGTGATACCGATAAGAGCGGCACGGCGGTACACTTTATCCCGTCGCTGGAAACCTTCAACAACATCGAGTTCCACTGGGACATCCTGGCCAAGCGTCTCCGGGAGTTGGCCTTTCTCAACAGCGGTGTCCGTATTCGCTTGCAGGACGAACGCTCGGGCAAGGAAGAGGTGTTTGAATACGAGGGTGGCTTGCGGGCATTCGTCGAGCACCTGAACACCAACAA
>JAWVWU010000245.1:0-4429 GCA_033723595.1 Marinobacter sp.
CAGGCCCGTCTGCTGGAGGTCAAACTCCAGGCTTACCAGATTCCCTACCGGATCTCCGGCGGCCAGTCGTTTTTTGCCCGCAACGAGATCAAGGATGCCATGGCCTACCTGCGCCTGCTGGTCAATCCGGACGATGATGCCGCATTCCTGCGCGTGGTGAACGTCCCTCGCCGGGAGATCGGCCCGCGCACGCTGGAGCAGCTCAGCCACTATGCCCGCGCCCGCAACGTCAGCCTGTTCAGATCCCTCGGTGACCTGGGCGCTGAGGCCCACGTGACCGAGAAAGGCCTCGACCGGCTGCGACGGTTCGCCCACTGGGTCGACCACACCTGCCAGCGGCTGCATCAGGAGGACCCGATTCCGGTGATCAAACAGTTGTTCACCGACATCGAGTACGAGGAATGGCTCCATCAGCACGCCGGCTCACCCAAGCAGGCGGAACGACGGATGGACAACATCTGGTACCTGGTGGACTCCATTCAGCGCATGCTGGATGACGGCAAGGGCACCGCCGATGAGTTGGGCATCGAGGACGCCATCAGTCGGCTGATCCTGCGCGACCTGATGGAACAGCGGGAGGAGGAAGACGACAGTGACAAGGTCCAGTTGCTGACGCTGCATGCCTCCAAAGGCCTTGAGTTTCCTCATGTCTATATCATGGGCCTGGAGGAGGAAATTCTGCCCCATCGCAGCAGCATCGAAGAGGGCAATATCGAGGAAGAGCGGCGGCTGATGTACGTCGGCATCACCCGGGCCCGGGAGACGCTGACCCTGACCTTCGCCGCACAGCGGCGTCAATACGGCGAAAAACTGGAGACCATTCCCAGTCGTTTTCTGGATGAACTGCCCGAGGAAGATCTCAAACGGGAGGGCATGGGTGACCTGGACGTGGAAGCGAACCAGAAAAGGGGCAAGGCCACGCTCAGTGCGCTGCTGGGCGACCTGGGGGGACTCTGAAAACGGCCCGCCGGCGCCCACAGAGTGACGCGCACAAAAAAGCCAGCGCCGAAACGCTGGCCCCTCATGCCATCAGGGTCGACGGTCGCTATTCAACCTCGCTGACCATGTACTCGACGGCGTTCTTGATCTCTTCATCCGGGCAGCTCGAACAGCCGCCCTTGGCAGGCATCGCGTTATAGCCGTTCAGGGCGTGACTGACGAGCGTATCAATACCCTGCTTGACCCGGGGCGCCCAGTCATCCTTATTGCCGAAAACCGGGGCACCGGCCACACCGCTGCCATGACAGGCCTTGCACACCGCCCCGAACACCTCTTCACCGGAACGGGGCTCGCTGCTTGCGGCCTTGGGCGCCGCGGCGGTGGTTATGTTGCCACAATCCTGCCCGTCAACGCAGACTTCCGCGACCGGCGCCGTGCGCGCGCGAATCTCGTCTTCCACACTGGCCATTGCCGAACTGGCCGTCAAACCAGACAATACCAACAGGGCCGCCAGGATATTCAATATTTTCACGGTACACCTCGCATCAGGGCGTTATGGAGCATCTGGTCAGGTTTATCGCCGGGCTACGGCGACCTGCGTACCGACGGCATAGGCGTCTGTGTACGATTTGTCAGCAAACCTGACCAAAATTTCATTATTATGGCTCGCTCGCATTATAGCGACTGGCGCCGGGCAAAAAAACCAGACATCGGGAATACCTGGCGCCAAATCGTTAAAAACATTACGGCGGCATGACATTGTTCCCCTTCCGGTAACGGTAACCCGCCGAAACCGTTACTATAACCAGCGCATTAACCGGAGTGACCATGGCAGAACCACGCCCCGAAAAGAATCCAAAACGTCCCCCGTGGCGAACTCCTCTATTGATCCTTGAATTTGGAGCCCTGGCGATACTGATCGGGTCCATGAACATACTGGGACGAATCGGTGATGATTCCGATCCGCTCAGCAAGGCCTGGCTGCTTGTTCCGGCGCTGGCCAGCCTGACCGTTTTCATGAGCTTTATCGGCTTGATGTACCTGCGCTGGCAGGCGTCCGCAGAGCACAAGGACCAGGCCCGGCACAAACTGACGTTTGTGCTGCTGACACTTACGATGCTTGGTATCTGGGCGTTCGGTATTGCCCGTACCTGGATGAGCATCACCTGATCGGAATCGGACTATCGTGATGACCGCAGGCCGCTCGCTGATTCTCGCAACCCTGCTTGGCTCGTTTTCGCTGCAAGGGCTCGCACAACCGTCGCCAAAGCCGGATCCGGACAGCGTCGACCTGCGCGACTGCGCACTGATCTCGGAAGGCGTCAAGCGCCTGCTGTGCTATGACCGGCGCAACGATCCGGACAAGGCCCGTGAAAAGGCCAGCCCCGAACGTATCGACGCCGTCGAGAGCGCGACCGTGAATCTGACTCCGGAATCACATCAGGCCGAGCACTCGATCCTGCCGGAGCAGCAGGCCAGCGACACGGCCTCAGCGCAAACCAAAAAAGACGGGACCGACGACGACAGCGGCGTCATGAATGCCCTGGTGGATCGCTACGTGGCGACCGAGAAAGCCCTGTTTTCCTTTTCCGGTGGCTTCGTGCCTCACCGGCCGACGTATCTCCTGCCGATCACCTACGTCAGCAAACCCAACCAACAACCGTATAGCCCGACCCAGCCGACCGGCGTCTACGATGACAAGCTGGATAACAAGGAAGCCAAATACCAGATCAGCTTCAAGGTGCCGCTGCTGACCGGCGTGTTCGATGGCCCGACAACCTTCTGGTTTGGCTACACCCAGGTCTCGTTCTGGCAGGTTTACAATTCAAAGAATTCAGCGCCGTTCCGGGAGACCAATTATGAGCCGGAACTGTTCATGCGCTACCAGACGGACTACCACATTGGCCCCGGCACCCTGAACGGCATCTCCATCGGCATCAACCACCAGTCCAATGGTCGCTCCGACCCGCAATCCCGGAGCTGGAACCGGATTCTGGCGAACGCGGCTTACTCGTACGACCGCTGGCTGTTCATGGTATCGCCCTGGTACCGACTGCCGGAAAACCGCAAAGATGATGACAATCCCGACCTGGAAAAATACGTGGGCTACGCCGATTACTGGGCGGTCTACAAGTGGAACGAGGACAAGACTCTGTCGCTGAAACTCAGGAACAACCTGCGTTCGGACAACAAGACATCGATCCAGCTTGGGTACAGTTTCCCGATGGGCGGCAAGTTGAAAGGCTTTATCCAATACTACAACGGGTACGGCGAGAGCCTGATCGACTACAACGTCCGCATCCATCGCATTGGCATCGGCGTCATGCTGAACGACTGGCTGTAGGCGTCAGGCCGGTGGACACCCCGCCTGCCAGCGGGGCATCCGGTTGGCGTTTCAGGCGGGTACTTTCTGGTCCAGGCGCTCCATCGCCGCCAGCAGCTCGGCAGTTTTGGCTTCCATCAGCGGGATGTCGGCCCGCGACTCCACGTTCAGTCGCACCACCGGTTCGGTGTTGGACATTCGCAGATTGAAGCGCCAGTCATCGAATTCGACGCTGAGGCCGTCAACATGGCTGACGGCTTTGGCGGTCGCACCATACTGCTTTTCAATCGCCGCAATGACTCCCGGTGGGTCCTGAATGGTCCGATTGATCTCCCCGCTGGCCGGATAGGCCTCAATACGGGCATCAATCAGCGACGACAGGGTCTGCCCGGACTGACTCAGCCGCTCGGCGACCAGCAACCAGGGAATCATGCCGCTGTCGCAATAGGCGAAGTCACGGAAGTAGTGGTGGGCACTCATCTCGCCACCGTACAGCGCATCCTCATCGCGCATGCGCTGCTTGATAAAGGCATGGCCGGTTTTGCTTTCAATGGCCGTGCCGCCGGCAGCGGCGACCAGATCCTGGGTATTCCAGACCAGCCGGGGGTCGTGAATCACCTTGCCACCCCCAGCCTTGCGCAGGAACTGGTCGGCCAGCAATCCGACGATGTAGTAGCCCTCGATGAACCGGCCGTTCTCATCGAAAAAGAAACAGCGGTCGTAGTCGCCATCCCAGGCGATGCCCATGTCGGCCTTTTCCGCAATCACCGCATCCGCTGTGACCGCCTGATTCTCCTTGAGAATGGGATTCGGCACCCCGTTCGGGAAATGACCGTCGGGTTCGTGGTGCAGGCGTACGAAGTCGAATGGCAGGTGGGGCGACAAAGCATCGACAACGACGCCCGCTCCGCCATTACCGGCATTCACGACCAGCTTGAGCGGCTTCAGCGACGAAGAATCGATGTAGCCGAGCAGATGCCTGATGTAATCAGCCTCCACAGCGAGGGTCTCGTACCGGCCGCGGGTTGCGGCGTCCGTGAACGGCTCGTTGACCCGGTCACGTATGGCGTTGAGCCCGTTGTCCGAACTGATCGGCCGCGACTCCGGGCCGACCATTTTCATGCCGTTATGGTCCCGCGGGTTGTGACTGGCCGTGACCATGATGCC